>JBQCEI010000487.1:0-2110 GCA_051960375.1 Aureliella sp.
TGATTTGCGCCTGTGCGGTCGCCCCGATCATCGAGGACGCCAGCGCGGCACAAAATGCCAACCGGGTCAGTTTCATTTTTCCATCCTTGAAAAACACGCTATCCATCGATAGCGCTCGAGCGGCGAGAGCTCGAGCGCCAGCTAAGGACGGATCTCCAGACCGCCACTTCTGGACAGCAGACCGTCTCCGACGTTCGCTGTACCGTCCCTCCTTGTTCGCTGCTCGATGTATCGGAGCGTTCGATGGCTCGGTTGAGAGTCTTCAACGCTGTATGGAAAATACGCTTAAGTTCGATTTTCCGCGTGCGTTAAAGTTTAACGAGCTTCTTGAGTCGAATTTCGGCACCCCTCGCTGGCGCGGGTCAGCCTGCGAGGCTGGGGCTGGGGGAATTTACTTGTAACCCGACGCGTAAGCGAGGGACGAACCCGCCGGTAAGCTGTTTGACACCCTTTTTCTCCTAGTGTGGCACTGGCTATGCCAGTGTCTTCTGCTTCGAAGTTGAAGGATCAGAAGCCTAGTAAAGCGTTCTAGTGCCACATGAACTTCGGCCGAGAAACGTTGCCAAACTGCTCGCCATCGGAGCGTGTTTGTGGGCACGAACGCGGTAAACTTCGAAAAAAAGAGCACTGGCATAGCCAGTGCCACACAGGAGCTTACAAACTCACCAGCTCCGCTGCGGCGAGTTCGGCCATCAGCAGCGCGGCGGTCAGCGTGTTACCGCTGGGCAAGTCGGGCAGCACCGAAGCGTCGGCCACGCGCAGGCCCGCCACGCCGCGCACGCAAAAGCGATCGTCGACGACCGATTGCCGGTCACAACCCGCGCGGCAAGTGCCGACCGGATGATAGATCGACTGGGCCATCGCCCGCACCGTGCGACCGATGCCAGCCGCATCGCTGCGAGCGGCTGAAGGAATCAATTGCCCGGCAATTTGATCGCTCAGCTCGGTCGCTTGCAGCATCTGCTTGATCCAATCGTAGCCTTCGCAGAAGTCTTCGATGTCGCTCGCCTGGCTCAGGTACTCCGGATCGATGCTCAGCCCATGGTTGCCGTTGGCAGAGCGAGCCAATCGTATGCGCCCGCGTGAGGCGGGATGCAGCGGCGTGATGGCGATCGACATGCAATCGGTGGTCGCAGTCAGTCGCGGGTATTTTAAGTAATGAGTCGGCGTGACGAGCAGTTGGATCCGCGGCGTGGCGGCCGCTTCGCTCGGCGATGCACCGGCGAGCG
The DNA here is from genome assembly GCA_051960375.1 of Aureliella sp. Taxonomy (GTDB): domain Bacteria; phylum Planctomycetota; class Planctomycetia; order Pirellulales; family Pirellulaceae; genus Aureliella. The sequence continues at coordinate 1,230 of JBQCEI010000487.1, forward strand.
CGGCTTGACCGAAGAGCGCGCCGACTTCCGCGAGATTGCTGGCCAGCGGACCCGAAGCCGATTCGCGAAACTGCCGGCGAGCGGCCGCGTCGAAGCGGTACGGCAAGCCGTCCGCAGAACGCATCTGAAACACGACCGGCAATACCAAGTGGTCTTGAAGATTCGCGCCAACTTCGGGCGTATCGACGTGGCAGGGAATATTATGCGCTGCCAGTTCCGCCGTCGGCCCGATGCCGCTGCGGAGCAACAAGCCCGGCGAACCGAGGGCACCGGCCGCGAGGATGATCTCGTCGGCCACGAGCCTGTGCAGCGAAGCATCGCTATCTCTTCTCACTTCAACAGCCACCGCCCTGCCCTGCCGAACGATGATGCGCTCTGCCACGCAATCAGTGACGATCGATAGATGGTCGAGCACGGCCGGCTGATCGAGTGAAGACGAAGCTTGCAGCAATGCGCTGGCGGTGGTGTGCCTCCGGCCGCGGCGCTGCGTTAGCCAGTAGCGCCCGCAGACATCAGGTTCCGACTGAGTCCAAGGAGATCGCCGAAGCAAACCGACGGAAGTGGCGGCATTCAAAAACGCTTGGCACCAAGGATGCGTCTGCAGAACCGGTTCCAGCGGCAAGCCGCTGATGGGGCAACGGCTGTGGTCCTCGCTGGGTGGATGGGCGCGCCAGCGCTCGGCAACTGCGGCTAGACCATCGCGCCAGCGTCCTCCGACCAGCCTGCTCCAGCGCTCGAGATCGCCGCGAGCGGGCAAGAGATAGATCAGAGCGTTGATCGCGCTGCTGCCTCCCAAGGCGCGGCCGCGCGGCCAAGCAAGTTGCCTGCCGCCGAGCGCCGACTGAGGTTCGGTTCGAAAGCCCCAATCGACGCGCGTCCCT
>JBQCEI010000488.1:0-5853 GCA_051960375.1 Aureliella sp.
GGTTGGACCAACGCCCCGAGTGCTGGCCAGCTGCTCGCGATTGGCACTGGTGCGAGTCGCAAGGTTTACACCATCATCGAGAGCTACCTGTCGAGCGCCGGCATGCAGGCGATCCTGCTCGACCGTCCGCTGGAAGCGGCCATCGCCGACAACGATGCGATGTTCCCCGGCCCGAGCGGTTCGTTCAACCTGGCGTTCCATCGCAACGCCATCGCCTTCGTCAACCGGCCGCTGGCTTTGCCGAATCGCGGCCTGGGCGTGATGAGCGCGATCGCCAACTACAACGGTCTGTCGATCCGTATCTGCATGCAATACGACTCGAAGGCGCAGGGCACTCGCGTGACCGCCGACTTGCTCAGTGGTGTCGCCCTGCTCGATGCCGACATGGCGTGCCTCATCCTCGGCTAATCATCGATTAGCACTCGCTAGCCCCTGAACAACAAGGACCTCCCCGGCAAAACACCGGGGAGGTTTTTCCATGAGCGATCTGTACGCATTTACGCAAGCGTTCGGACCTGTTGTCGGCTTGATTCTCTACATAGTCTCCAAGCAGCTGATGGAGCTGGCGGGCCGCAATTCAAACGACAGCGTCGCCGCATCCCTTGCTCGAATTGAGGAAGCGATGCAGCGAGTCGAAGGCCGCTTGAATCCACCGACCCATCCACCGATCGATGAGGGCCACAATGGAGCCGATCAACCGACAGCATAATCGGGCGGTTCGCACCATCATCTACATGTTAGGACGGCAGTTTGGCGGTGGACCGATCGACATCTATAAGTATCGTGGCTCGACCGTGAGCCTTGAAACAGGTGAGAAGGAAGTTTCCAAGACTCTCACGCAGATCAAACGAGCGATCATTCTGCCGGCTAAGGTAGAGCGGACGTTCGTCAAGAGCATTTCGCAAATCAGTGCGGACAAGGCGTTCGTGTACGGCGGCACTTACGACCGAACACGTCGCATGTTCCTTGTCAATAGACGTGACGCGCCCAACCTCTCGCTCACAGTCAATGACTGGCTCGTCTATCGAGGCTCGAAGTACGAGATTCAGACCTTCGATGAATTCGAATTCGATTCGTTGTGGGTGATCATCGCGAACCAGGTCCTGGGGGATCGGCCATCGCAATTCGTACTTGCAAGCGCTGATGACATCCTCGATATCAGCGAGAGCCAAACCGAAGAGTAACCCACGATGGCTAATGCAAACTGGACGCAGTGGTTCCATTCTTCGGTTGCAAAGTATCTGAAGGCAGTGGCCGAAAGCATCCCAGTCCCTGCACTCGTTGAAGGCATCGAGGATCGGACGGATGAGTTTCAACAAGCAGCTGACCGTGTTGAGATCCGCTTCAACGGACCCTTCACGATAAACCCGTCTGCCAATTACTACGTCGCGAAGATGGGCATCAACATTCTCGTCACAAGCGACATGGGTGAAACCAAGAACGCGTATAAGCTCGACCAGCTTTTGGGTGCGTTTCACGAAGCCCTCGATCAGCCCATACCAATCTTTCGGTATGGCACCAACACGGCGTCAGACGGGTCACAACTCGGCTGCCTCGCTCTCACCACTGACAAGCTTGGCGTCAGGGTTCTCCACTTCGGGCAGATCGACCCAAACGACCGTGTGCGTCAAGGGATGGTCTCTGCCAACTACCAAATCGAATTAGAAGGCTAAAGGCCTATGGCAAAGATTGAACTGCGCAACGCAAACATTTACCTCCGCGATGGTCTGAGCGGTACGGCCGCGATCGACGCTACGGCTCCCACCGCCAGTGCCACGACCATCACTTACAAGGCCAGTGCGGTTAACACCGCCACGCCGGCTACGATCCCGGTTGGTGCCCGCTTCACCGTCGCGAGTGAAACGACCGAGCAGGTACACACCGTCTCGGCCGCGACGGCGACGGAGATCACGTTCACGCCCGCTCTCGGCGCTGGCGCGTATGCCGCCGACGACGTGATCACGATCATGTCTCGCCAAGTCGAGATCAAGGTCGGCGATGGCAACATCAGCTGGACGGAGTCGAAGAACTACGAGTACGAGCTCGACCGCGGCGACCTCGACACGGTGAAGGAAGGTGACGAAGCCCCTGTGCAGGTCACCCTCGCGTTCATCTATGACTTCGTCCGCACAGGCACCAGCGAGAGCATTACACCTTCCGACGCTCTCAAAGGCATCGGCGGTGCAGCGGCCTGGGTCACGAGCTCGGCCGACACGTGCGAACCCTACGCCGTCGACCTCGTTATCGAGCACATCCCGCCTTGCTCCGCACTCGGCATCGAGGCGGAAATCGTGACGTTCCCCGACTTCCGACATGACCAGCTGCAGTACGACCTGCAGGCTGCGTCTGTCTCGGTCACCGGTCGTGCGAACTGCACCGAACCTACGGTCGAGCGTCAGGCCGCTTAGTAGCAATTTCGAAAGAATGCAGCCCACCGCCGTGTGAACAGCAGGGCGGTGATTCTTTCCCAACATCGGAGACACTATCTTGAAGATCAACGGCCAAGAAGTAAAAGGCCCGAACGAGGACATTCTCGTCATCCCTCGCAAGCCTGAGCCGGTCGTGTTCAAAGGCCGCGCGGTCAAAAACTTTGACCTGTTCGACAAGCTGCGGCCGATGCCGACCCCGCCTGGGGTTCTGACCAAAGAAGGTTTCAAGCCTGATCCGAAGGATAAAGGCTATCTGCAGCAGTTGGCCGATTACTCGCTCAGCCGGGTGGCCTTCATCGTGATCGAAACGCTCGAACCGTCGAACATCGAGTGGGACACGGTCAAGAAGGACCAAGCGTTGACCTGGAAGACCTGGGCCGATGACCTGGGCAACGCCGGCTTCACCGCTGTGGAACAACAGCGAATCCTCGACTTCGTCATGGAGGTGAACTGCCTCGATGAGAAGAAGATGGAGAAGGCCCGCGCGGATTTTCTACGTGGTCTGGAGCAGGCACAAGACAGCTAGTCATCCCGCCCCATAGAACTGGCTTGTTTGCTATCTGGTCTGCATGCGAACGATTCGGCGTCAAGCCTCCCGGCGTGAAAGATCGCTGGGAGGACTGCGACGTTGAAACGCAGGCTCGTCTCATCGCCTTCTCGCAACTGTCTGAGCACGACGAGTTTGAACTGCAGGCCAAGCTTGCAGGTGCGAAGACCATCTAAGGGACCCGCATGCTAAAGATCAAAGCGAAGCTTCAGACCCCATCATTCGATCTTCGCGGTTACAGGCAGGCCCTCGAACAGCTGGCAAGGGAGACGATCTCCCTTGCCATGTTTGAGTATTTGGTGACAGCGACCGAGATCATTCCTGTATGGAGCGGTGCATCACAGGCCACATTTACCGAGCTGGCTGAGCTGGTGGGCATGCCTCTTAGCATCACACCGTCACCGACCGCCCACCGCAACGGCAAGTCGTATGGCGAGTCACACGGTGACGCCTATCTCGACATCGACGCCCAGGTGGGCAAGTACGTCTTCGCCTATCAGACCGACCTGCCGCACCTTGTCTACAACGAGTACCACAACGCCAACGAGGTCCCCGACGACACGTTGTGGGACAAGTTGAAACACCCCGGCCCCTATCACTTCCAGAAGGCCGCAGGCAAACGGGTTGAAGAAGTCTTCAGCCGCTTCACCGGCCCCGACATCAATCGCTTCGTCAAAGCAAAGAAGGTTAAGTGATGGCGGAACGCATTGAACAACAATTCCTGATTGACGCAGCGGCAGCGATCCAAACGCTGCAGCAACTCGACCAGGGATTCCAAACATTTGAGAAGCGACTGAACAGCGTTGCCCAGTCGGTCCAAAACTGCAACAACGGAATCAAAGGTAACGCCAGCGCAGTCACGAGCTACAACCGCGCGGTACAGAGTACCGCCAACGCGATCAACAGGTCGAACCAAGGCACCAAGCAGCTGATCAACACGTCAGCCGGCTTATCAAACATCAATGCCCAATACGGGCAGATCATCGGCAACCTCGCCGAGATGTACGACCGATCGAAGAAGTTCGGCATCACGCTTGAGACTCTGTCTCGCGTGGCACTCACGCAAGCTTTGGTGCGAGGCTACAACAGTGCTCGCGATGCGATCGCAGAAGCGACCCGCGAGGCGGCTGCGTTCGAGCAGAAAGTCGCCCTGATCTCAACCATCGCGCAAGGCACCGGCAATGAGGCGATTGCCAAGGGCGTGAAGGACATCGCGGGCCAGTTCAACATCCCGCTGCTTGAAACAGCAGAGGGCGTGTACAACGCACTAAGCAACCAAGTCGGTAAGTTCGGCGAGACATTGGAGTTCACAGCCGAAGCGGCCAAGTTCGCGAAGGCAACCAATTCATCTCTGGCCGACTCAGTCGACCTGTTGTCCGCTGTGCTCAACTCGTATGGGTTGACAGCACGCGATACCAACCGGGTCGCAAGCATCCTGTTCACGACGATCGACGAAGGTCGCGTTGTCGCCAGCGAGCTTGGTAACTCGATGGGCCGCATCCTTCCCTCTGCTACGCAGCTGGGCGTGACCATGGAAGAGACAGCAGCGGCCATCGCGCTGATCTCGCAACAAGGTTTGAACAGCGCCGAAACGTTGACTCGCGTCAACGCGATGTTCACCACGCTACTCAAGCCGTCCGAAGCTTTGAAGGAGCGATACAAACAGCTCGACGTGGCCAGCGGCGAAATGGGCATCCGAACGTTCGGTCTCGCCAAGTTCCTAGACATGCTCACCAAGTCTGGAACCATGGCATCGGCTGAGCTGTCGAAGTTGGCCCCAAACATCCGCGGCTTCGGTGGTATCGTCGGCGTCACGTCGAAGGGGCCAGAAGCATTCGCTGATGCCATCGAGCGAGTCAACAAAGCAGTCGCCAACGACAAGGCCACCGAGGCATACACCAAAGCGACTGCAACCAACGCGGAAGTGGTCAGCCGTGCATTCCAAAATGGCAAGCTGGCTCTGGAGGAATACGGCGAGTTCATCGTCGACACGTTTGCCGATGCCGTACGAGCAGTTGACAGCTTCACGGAAGACAACCAAGCCGCGATCGACACGGTCGAGACGGTTGTCGCCAGCTTCGTGGGTATGGGCACGAGCCTCGGTGCTACCACGATAGGAATCTTCGCAGCCGCCAACGCGATGCGAGCGCTGAACTTCGTGATGATCGCCAACCCTGCACTGGGCGTCGTGGCTGCATTCGGCGCTCTGACTGGTGCAACGTTAGCCTACATCGAGCAGGCGAAGCGGGCGAAGATCGATGCAGCCCTGGAGAAGTTCCACAAGGCTGAGGAGGCATCAACCAAGCGGCTGGCAGAGGTTACGAAGCAAGCTGCACAGACGTTCGACGAGAGCTACAGCAAGATCCGCACGTCGGTAGGTGGTCTGCTCTATGCGGCAGCACCTGCCAAGAAGCAGTACGATCAGACAATTAGCGACATCATTCGGCAGAACACCAAGCTGGAAGATAGCACTGACCTTGCACTCGATCGAGTAGTGGATGCCCGACGCAAGTATGTGTCGGAGCTGTCGCAGGCCGCGCAGGACGCAGACGATCAGGTCCGTCGCTCGCAACAGCAGATAGCAAGCCTGCGTGCGGGCCAAGCGGATCGCACGTTTGGTGCAAGCTTGACCGGGCTGAGTGATTCCGCCCAGGTGCTCAAGCTGACGCAGCAAGCCGCCTCGTTGGCAAGCAAAGCAGCCGCCGATCTCGAGAAGGCTGCCCGATCTGGCTCGAACGAGCAGATCAACGCAGCCCGAGCACAGTTCGAGCGTGCGAAGGATGCCGCCCGAGAGGCGGAAGACGTAGCGAAGCGAACTGGCAACCGTGCTCTCGAAGCATCGGTGGCGAAGGACCTCAATGCGATCTCCAACCGACG
>JBQCEI010000489.1:0-4076 GCA_051960375.1 Aureliella sp.
CGGCGAGCGCATCGAGCAGTTGATCGAGCAGCTGGGCGACCCGAGCTATATCAAGCGCCAGTCGGCCCAAGCGGAGCTGGAATCGATCGGCTTGCTCGCGTTTGAAAATCTGCGCAACGCCACCACGCATCCGAACATCGAAATCGCCAGCAGCGCGCAGTACTTACTGCAAAGCATGCGCGTGGTCTGGACGCTGCCGACCGACTCGTTCGAAGTGCACCGGCTGCTGAAAGACTACAACGAATTCCGTCCCTCGCAGCGGCTGGACCGCATGCAGCGGCTGGCGCGGCTGCATCGAGCCGACGGCTATCTGGCGCTGCTGCGATTGATGCGCTACGAGAGCCACGAGAATCTCTCGAAGATCGCCGCGCTGCACGTCATGGATGCGGCCATCGCAGACCGACCGCAAGACGACGAACCGCTGCCGATCATCGAACTGATCCGCAGCAGTTTAGGCGATAGCAACCGGGTCAGCGCTCAGTGGCTACGGCAACTGCTCCGCGTACTCGACGGTCAATCAACCGATCTGGAGCCCTGGCAGCGATTCGTATGGAGCGAGCGCAAGCTGCTCGAGAGCAATTCGGATAAAACCAGCGAGACCGCGGTCAAGCGGCTCTATCGCTGGACCGCCAAGTGGCTCGCCTCGCAAGGGCGCCGCGAAGAAGCGGTGGCGTTCATCGAGCCGAGCCTCGACTTGCTCGGCAAGGATCAGACGAGCGTGCTGGAAGATGTCGCTTGGATGCTCGACGAAGGACTGCCCGAAGCGGTCCTCAAGCTGGCCCAGCAGAAGCCCGAGCTGTTTGCCAGTCGAGCTCGCAATCGTTACTTGTTGGCAGAGAGCTATCTCAAGCAGGGCGACGCGGCTCAAGCGGAGCGCATCGCCGAAGAAGCTCGCAATCTGGTGCGCACCGGCGTCGCCATTCAGCGAGCCAACGGCAAGTTCGACGGCGAAGCGATGCAGCGGCTCGACCTGGCCAGGTTTCTGAACTTGCGAGGCCAATACGATTGGGCGGAAGCCGAGCTGAAGCGTGCCGAGGCGATGCATGCCCAGGAAGGTTACCTGTCGGACGAAGCTGAACTGGACGTCCGCGACGAACTGGCGCTTTTCTACTGGGGAGCCGACCAGCCCGACCAAGCGGCCGCCGCCCTGCGGCCGATCCTCGAGCGAGCCGGACTGCTAGCCGACGCTCGGAGCACTGACAAGCCAGCCGATAAGCCCAGCAGTGATAAGCCCAGCAGTGACAAGCCCAGCGGTGATAAGGCAGGGCAGGGGGGCGACGAGGATTTGCTGCGGATCATGTCGGAGAAGACTGCCGCTCGCCGTGGTCCTTCGTATCGCGAATACGTTCCGGGGACTTACCACTTCTACCTTGGCTTGGCTGCAACCCAAGCGGGCGACTTGCCGCGGGCGCGGGCCGAGCTGCATGCGGCCGTGGCTCTCGTGGGCCAGAATCCCGACGTGCTGATCGCGATGACGAAAGTCGCCGGCGACGATCAGGAGTTCAAAGCTGAGACCGAGCGAGCGATCAACCGGCTGGAACAACATTACCGCGCCGAACTGATCGGCGAAGAAGCCGAGCTGGTGAGTTCGACCACCCGGCAAAGCCGCGTGGAAAGCGAACTGAACATCGCCACCGATTGCAACCAGCTGGCCTGGTTGCTGGCCGGCACGGGCCGCAAGCCGCGCGAGGCGATCGCGCTAAGTGAACGCTCGCTGGCGCTGAGCGAAGACAATCCGATTTACCTCGATACGCTCGCGCGTTGCCATTTTTCGGCGGGCAACATCGACAAGGCGATCCAACTGCAAACGCGGGCTCTGGCAGTGATGCCTTACGAGCGGCAGATGCAACGGCAGCTGGCAGAGTTTCGAGCGGCCAAACAGGCGGCGACCCAAAATGCCAACGCGAAAGAGTCCAGCGGGAAAGAGCCCAGTGCGAAAGATGCGTCGGACGAGCGCTGATGGTTGAGCAGAAGCTGGCCGCTAGTCCCGCTGCTGGCGACGCGATTCCGCTGGCTCGCGCCGTCGAGCCGCCGCCGCGTTTGTGGCTGGGACACTCCGATGCGATCGCCGCCGTGTGGCTGATCGGCAGTCTGCTGTGCATCGGCCTGGCCGCCTGCATGTCGGTCGGCGACCAGCGACGCGTCTACTTTCTCAATTGGTCGCAGCCGATCCCGGAGACGTGCACGGCCTACAGCCGGTTCGGCGTCGACTGCCCAGGCTGTGGCTTGACGCGGACCTTCATTCATCTGGTGCACGGCCAGTTCGCCGCGGCATGGCGACTCAGTCCGGTCGGCGCATTGGTATTCTTGTTTGCTTGTGTGCAGATTCCACCGGGCATCGCGCAGCTCGTCTTTCGTTCGCGCGCTCGGTGGGTCGAAGCTTGGGGCCTATGGAACGACTGGGGAACAGCCCTACTGGTGATCGCCTTGTTATTGCAGTGGCTGGTGCGTTTGAGCGAAAGGATGTGGACGTGATCGAACGACAAACCGACTTGGTGATGCCTGGAGGACATTCGATCGCGGTGCGCGTGTTCGGCAGCGGCCGGCCCGTGATGCTGGTGCATGGGTTCCCTTTGGATTCGACGATTTGGCGCAAACAATTCGATGCTCTGGCCGCCGAAGGTTTTCAAGTGATCGCGCCCGATCTGCGCGGCTTTGGCAATTCCTCGCCGATCGTCGGGCCGATGACGATGGCCGACTTCGCCGAAGATCTCGAGCACGTGCGGCAGGTGCTCGCCGCCGATCAGAAGCTGGTGCTGGTCGGTCTGTCGATGGGCGGCTATGTCGCGTTTGAATATTGGAAGCGACACGCCGGCTACCTCAGCAAACTGGTGCTGGTCGACACGCGGCCCTATGCCGATACGACCGAGGCTCGACAAGCGCGCTACGCGATGGCCGAGCGCGCGTTGCAGGAAGGGACATGGCAGGCCGCTTCGCCAATGCTCGGCAAGTTGCTGAGCGTTCAAACGCTCGAGCATGACACCGAGACGACCGAATGGCTCAAAGCGATGATGTCCCAAGTCCGCCCGAAAACGCTCGCTGCCGCTCAGCACGCGATGGCCGAGCGGCATGACTTCAGCAGCGAGCTGGAAGATATGTCCATCCCGACGCTGGTAATCGTCGGAGAACACGACTCGATCGCGCCGCCGTCAGAAGCACAAAGCTGGTCCGCCCAAATGCCCACTGCCGAACTCGTCATCATCCCCGCCTCAGGCCATCTTCCTCAAATCGAAAACAGCCGACCGTTCAACGAGGCGCTGCTGAAGTTTTTGTAGCGCGTCATGTCGGGGTGTGCTTGGAACGAAGCGCCGCCCTAATGAGTTTTGACGATCGTGTGCGGCAATTGAGTTGAAGTGATCGGAGTCTTAAGGACCAAAGGTCCGTAATCCCTTAGCCCAGCCCCGGCGGGCTGGGATAGCTTGCGCCCCGCGGTATCCCAGCCCGCCGGGGCTGGGCTAAGGAATGCCGGCCTTTGGCCCTAACAGCCAAAGATGCTGCAATGCAAGAGTGAGAAAAATCAGATGGCTGCCCACGAGAGGCCCTCGCACAAGAGTACCCCGCTTATGGCTGCTACACTTAAGTCCTGACCAGGTTCACGGCTCCCCCTCGCGAGAGCCCCTCCTGAGCAGCGCATCTGATTCGTTGTTCTGCGTTTGAGATGAGAGCTGCATTATAGCAACGAACCTCGCCCTAGAGTAGACGAGGCTCGAAAACGCAGCCTTCGCTCCAGCCGACCAATCTACTTGAACGGTCTAGCGTCGCGGAGCGCCACCTCCACCGCCGCCGCGCGGCCGGCCGCGGGAGGCTCCGCCGCGCTGGCTTTCGATGCGGCGATGGTTGTCCATGTTGGCGCCGATGATGGCTTCGAGCGAGTCGGCCCAGGTCGGAATCTTGGGATGGCGGTTCGGACCGCCTTCCTCGAGCTCGGCCGCCAGGCTGCTGTCGACTTCATCATCGAGGTCTTCGCTGGTCGTTGCGGCCAGGTCGCGACGCGGAGCCTCGGTCGCTCGGTGCGGACGCGGGCGCTGTTCGCGGCGCGAAAGCTCGGCGGTTACCGGACCTTCTTCCACGAAAAC
>JBQCEI010000490.1:0-3012 GCA_051960375.1 Aureliella sp.
AGGCCGGGAGAGCAGGCCGGGCGAGCAGGCCGGGAGAGCAGGCCGGGAGAGCAGGCCGGGCGAGCAGGCCGGGAGAGCAGGCCGGGAGAGCAGGCCGGGAGAGCAGGCCGGGAGACCTGGGGGCGCAGGCCGCTGCAGGTCTGCAGCATGTTGGCGAGCGCGCACGCAACGCACGCAGGCCGCTGCAGACCTGCAGGCCGGCGCAGCAACGCGCACGCAACGCGCGAAGCAACGCAACGCAGGCCGGAAGATGAAAAGCGCAGGCCGCTGCAGCGTATCGGCAACGCAGCGGCCTGCGTCTTAGTTTTTAATTGTGCTCGCCGATAGCAATGGTTACCAGAAAATCGCGCTGCCCGCATGCGTGCCGACCATTGGGCAAGCATGCTCCGCACTGCCCGGGGCAGCTGAACACGCGCGGAGTGTTCGCGTATTCTCGCCCTGCAACGCGCACTGCGTTGTGATATGCTTTGTCCGCAAAACGCGCAAAACCCTTGGCAAAGGTCGCATTCGGTTTAACTGCTACAAATTCGCCCCGCACGCAGTCGAGCGTTGCCATGCGAGCGCGCAAATCGGCATCGTCCGCATACTTGCTGCCACTACTTAGGTTCAGCGTATAATTTGCAGGAAAGCCCAAACCCTGCTTTTCCCAACTATCGAACAATTCCCAGCTTTTGGAATAACCGTAACAGGACACCTCGGGCCGCTTCGTCAGCAAGCCCATCCAGAACGCTAGAATCGTTATATCCCGGAAATCCCCGTCAACGTAAAGACGCAGGGTAACTGATCGCTCGCCCTTGGCTACCGGCAACCGGTTGAACTCGCGAGCGATAACCGATCGCTTAAAGCGCATCAAAAGCGTATTTTGCAGCTGACGCGCGAAGCTTTGCGGGTATCGCCACGCAGTAAAGCTATAGCAGAACTGCAAACATTCACCGGCGCCCGGGCAAGTGTACTCGGGCAGTTCGGAATAACTGTAAAACGGTAGCTTGCTGTTACCCTTTGCGAAAACCCGATAAACCGCACGCCCCGCACGCAGGCCGGCCGCAAGCTTTCGCAGGGCATCGACCCACTCGCGACCCGCGAGCGCGCCCGTTTTTCCAGTCGCAATCCCTCGCTTCGTGATAACCTGCAAGACCTGTTTTGCGGTCGCTTCCAAGATAGCGGCGCACTCTTCCAAGCTCCGCGCTTTCATGCATGCGGCGCAAAGCTCGCGTGCGTCATTCTTAGTGAACGTTGGGGCATACTTCGCGCTTTTGGCCACTGCTCAGAACCTCATCTTGCGTTGCGAGGCGCGTTGCGTGCGGCCCCTGACAAGTGAAGACTGCTACGCGTCTTCTGCGTCTCAAAAGAAAACTAGAAGGTTGTCTACATGCACCACGCAGGCCGGCGGGCCGCGAGCGATCGCACGCTAGACAATATTGCCGTTGCGCCAGCACGCCCATAGAACCGTTACAACGATCACAGCGGCGCCGACCACGCTCGTCGCGCAGACCGCGGCCAGTAGGTCGGGGTTCAAAATCGCTACAGTTCGCATACTCGGTTGAAAGCCTGCAAGGTGGCGTAATGGCGCTCGCCTATGCGCCGCATTCCGACATGCTGAAAGACTCGCCCTCATCGTTAACGATGATAGAGTCGATGCATTCGATACCAACGGTCTTGCCGGCCTCGCGAATCTGACGATAAACCTGCCAATCTTCGCGCGAGGGAGTGAGGTCTCCGCTCGGGTGGTTGTGCGCGAGAATCAAGCTAGACGCATTCGCCAGAATTGCAGGCCGCAGGACCTCGCGAGGATGCGCCAGGGAGCAATCCAGCGTGCCCTGCGTAATCGTCACCACTCCGATAATCTTTAGCTTCGTGTTCAGCAAAAAAGCGATCAATTGTTCGCACGGGCTGTCAGCCAGGTATTCGCACGCAACCTCGCGAGCTCGCGCGGAGTGGTTTACTTTCGGTTGCGTCTTAATGCTGCCCTCGCGTACTAGCGTGCAGCGATAAACGGGCGTTACTTGGAAGCTGACAGCTGACATGTTTTCTTTCCTCGCGTTGCGTGCTCAATGTTGCGTGCGGGGTTGCGTTGCGTGCGTCCCCAGACAATTGAAGACTACTATGCGTCTTTAAATTGTCAAAAGAAAACTTTAATGTTTTCTGATAGTTAACTGCACGTCGGCAAAGCACGCGAAAGCAACCCGGCCGCTGCAGGTGGGAAGAGCTCGCGAAGATTCGCATGCAGGTCGCTGGTGATCAGCGAGAAGCGACACGGGCCGACGCACGCAGCTGCGTCCCTTGGCATATAGTCGCGGCCTGCAGCCCGACGCATGCCGCTGCGCCCCTTTGCGAATCGCCGCGACCCGCAGGGCGAGGGCACCGAACACGCGCGCACGGTTAGACGTCGGGCGTTGCTCTGGCTGCTTACGCGCCGGAAGTCGTTATAATCCAACCACTTACTGCGAGGGGTCTGGATGTGCGGATTGCTCCGGATGTGACGAACACGCGAGGCGTCGGGCCGCAGGCCGCAGGCCGCTGCATGCCCAGCGAGGGACGCGGGCCGGCGGGGTCGCGCCCAATTGTCGGAGGTCAAGAGCGCGACTTGCCGATTGTATCGATTGCCCTCGGTTCCTCGCGTGTCAGTCTGTACGGAGAGTACCGGGTTTGCGGATTGATCCGGCAAGGCGAGCAGGACCGGGTGGGTCAGATTTGAGGGGGAAGGCGACACAACCCGCGTAACCGGTCCCCGGGCAGTATTGCTGCGTGACACGCCGGAAATTCTGGGACTCCCGCGTCGAGCCTCGAGGGGCTCGGCAGGTGAACACCGCACCGCCGACCGTTGTCAGCCGATCGCCTCTGGGATCCGCAAGTGTGGCGTGTCGCTCCCAGTCAACCCAGGTCGACGCGTGTTTTTCTCAGGGGGCATGCCTGTCCTGCCGTTTCGCTTGACGCGGCGCAAAATGAGCGTCCTCACGCGGTCGAGGGACATCCTGCCCCGTTCGAACAGAGTGCAGCGCTTGCTCCGTCATC
>JBQCEI010000491.1:0-5853 GCA_051960375.1 Aureliella sp.
CTCGTTCCCAGGCTCTGCCTGGGAACACACTGTCTTTGAGGCTCCGCCTCGCAGAACCCGCCGAAAAGCATTGAAAAATCGAAGTAGGTTGTTTGCAACCCGCCGATGGGCGGTAGCCCGCGGTTTACAGAAAGGAACTGGACGCTGCCGCGTGCCGGCCGATTGACTGAACGGGACGGCTATCGGTCGCGATACGCCGGCGAGGCGGAGCCTCGAAGACAGTGTGTTCCCAGGCGGAGCCTGGGAACGAGTGTTCCTTTTGAAATACTAAGTTGGTCACCAGCAAGATTAGAAAGTACACGTATGATTCGCCATATCACCCTTGCGATGCTTCTGACCGTTTGCGCATTGCCGACAGCTTGCCGCTTGGTTGCTGAAGACAACGTGCCACCGGAAGGCTTTACCGCTCTGTTCAACGGCAAGGATCTGTCGGGATGGCATGGCAGCGTGCGCGTCGACCGATTGCTCAAAGGGCCGCAGGACGCTGTCGCCAAGGAGCAAGCGGAAGCGGACAAACTGATGGAAGAACACTGGAAGGTCGACAACGGCGTTCTGATCAACGACGGCCGAGGAACCAATCTAGCGACGATCAAACACTACAAAGATTTTGAGCTGCTGGTCGATTGGAAAATCAATCCCAAGGGGGACAGTGGGATCTACTTGCGCGGCATCCCACAAGTGCAAATCTGGGATTCGAAATCGCTCAATGACAAGCAGTATCCCCGCGAGAAGAACAAGGGCTCGGGGGCGCTTTGGAACAACAAGAACCCCGAGGACAAGATTCCGTTGACGTTCGCCGACAAAGAGCCGGGACAGTGGAACACGTTCCACATCACCATGAAGGGCGACCGCGTGACGGTAAAACTGAACGGTGAACTGGTCGCCGACAACGTGCGGCTGGACAACCTCTGGGAGCCGGGCCAGCCCGTTCCGGAGCGCGGGCCGGTCGAGTTGCAGTACCATCCCAATCAGGAAGGCAAGCCGGACAACTTGTATTTTAAGAATGTGTACATTAGGGAACTGCGGTGATGGGCACTGGGCCCGCTGTTAGGAGCCCGGGGCGTTTGGCTGGGTTCGCCTGATGAGGCGGATGACTATTCCGCTTCGGCCCCTCACCCCCCGGCCCCCTCTCCCCGAAGCGGGGCGAGGGGGAGAAGAAGAAAAACAGGTGCACTTCGACTTTTCAATGCTGTGAGGCGGGTTCTGCAAGGCAGAGCCTCGAAGACAGTGCGTTGCCAGGCAGAGCCTGGGAACGAGATAGTTTTTAGCAATGGTATATCCGATGAAAACGCTGATGTGGTTAGGGACACTTCTTGGGACCGTGTTGGGGCTGGCTGGTGTTGTCGGCGCGGCCGATGCGAAGCGGCCGAATATTCTCTTCATCCTGGTCGATGATCAGTCGCCGCAGGACCTGCGAATCTATAACCCACAGTCTCGGCTCGACACGCCGAACATCGACCGCTTGGCCAAAGAGGGGATGGTCTTCGACGCGGCCTATCACATGGGGGCGTTCGTCGGAGCGGTGTGCACTCCTTCGCGGCACATGATCATGAGCGGCCGCTCGGTGTGGCACCTGCCGATCGCGCCGGGCGCGCTCGAGAAAGGCCTCTGTCCCAGTGGGCTCGAGCAAAACACGCTTCCGGCGGTCTTCAATCGAGCCGGATATGCCACGATGCGCACTTGCAAGCAGGGCAACAGTTACGAGGCGGCTAACAAGCTCTTCACCGTCCGGCACGATGCGACCAAACGCGGCGGCACGCCCGAGAGCGGCAGCGCTTGGCACGGCGAGCGCGTGCTCGAGTATCTGAACGACCGGCAGTCGGCCGGCGACACCAAGCCGTTTTTGATCTACTTCGGATTCTCGCATCCGCATGATGAACGCGACGGCACGCCCGAGCTGCTGGCCAAGTACGGCGCGGTCAATCATACAAACCGCGATATGCCTCCGCCGCTCAGCGCCAAACAGCCGCCGCTGCCGGCCAACTATCTTCCCGCTCATCCATTCCACCACGGGCATCCCAATCTGCGTGATGAAGTCGACGTCAGCGGCGTATGGGACCGCCGCGACGAAGCCACGATCCGCAACGAGATTGGTCGCGAACTGGCTTGCAGCGAGAACATCGACATCCAGATCGGCCGCGTGCTCGAGAAGCTGCAGGCGATGGGTGAACTCGACAACACGTACATCGTCTATACTTCGGACCACGGTATCGCCATCGGCCGGCATGGGCTGCAAGGCAAACAAAACCTCTATCAGCACACGTGGCGCGTTCCGTTCGTCGTCAAAGGTCCTGGCATCAAGCCCGGCACGCGCGTCGAAGGCAACATCTATCTGATGGACGTGCTGGCCACGCTCTGCGATCTGGCAGGCATCGATGCCCCTTCGACCAATGAAGGCAAGAGCTTTAAGCCGGTTCTCGAGGGCAAGCAGACCACTGTCCGCGACGTCTTGTACGGCGTGTACAACGGCGGCACCAAGCCCGGAATGCGCTCGGTCAAGACGGGGGACTGGAAGCTGATCAAGTACGACGTGATGAACGGCTCGGTCCGCGAAACCCAGCTCTTCAATCTCGCCGAGAATCCTCACGAGTTCCTCAAAGAACATCACGATCCGCAAGTGACGATGCTCACCGGCGTCAAACCGGCCCCGCATCAAGTCAATCTCGCCACCGACCCGCGCTACGCCGACAAGCTGAAGGAGATGGAGGCCTTGCTGTTGAGCGAGATGCGGCGGCTGGACGACCCGTGGCGGCTGTGGAACCAACCCGACGACGGCCTGTCGCCGCCCGCCGAACCGGCAGCACGGAAAGCTAAGGCGAAGCAGAAGAAATCGTAGGCCTTCCATGCGCTTTTTTTACCGCGGAGGATGCGGAGAGTGCAGAGTAGATTTTTTAAGTGGAAAGCGGCCATGATGAAATGGGTCTTCGCGCTCGTTGCGCTGGTGCTGGTTCTGAAGCCGGGGCTTGTGCATGCGCAGCCGAACATTGTTCTCATCATGGCCGATGACTTCGGCTATGAATGCGTGACGGCCAACGGAGGCCAGTCGTACCAGACTCCGAACATCGATCGCCTGGCAGCGGGCGGAGTGCGCTTTGGAGAGTGCCATGTGCAGCCGCTCTGCACGCCGACGCGCGTGCAATTGATGACCGGTCGGTACAAAATCCGCAACTACCTAAAATTCGGCACGCTGATTCGCAGCGAACGAACCTTCGCGCATCTTCTCAAACAGGCCGGTTACGCCACCGGCATCTGCGGCAAGTGGCAATTGGGCCATGAGAAGGATTCACCGCAGCACTTTGGCTTTGACGAATCGTGTCTGTGGCAGCACACGCGCCGGCCGCCGCGCTACGCCAATCCTGGCCTGGAGTACAACGGCGTCGAGCGCGATTTCGCGCAAGGCGAGTACGCTCCGAAGCTGATCAATGACTTCGCGCTCGATTTTCTCGAGCGGCATCGCCAGGGTCCCTTCTTTCTCTACTATCCGATGGTGCTCACGCACGACCCGTTTCAGCCGACGCCCGACAGCCCCGACTGGGATCCCAGCGCAATCGGCGAGAAGGTCAACCGAGACGTCAAGCACTTCGCCGACATGACCGCGTACATGGATAAGATGGTCGGACGGGTCTTGAGCAAGTTAGACGACCTGGGAATCCGCGATAACACGTTGGTCGTGTTCCTCGGCGACAACGGGACGCATAAAACGGTTACCAGCCGCTTTGCCGGCGCGGACTATCCCGGCGGCAAGGGAACCACCACGCAGCGCGGGACCCACGTTCCGCTGGTAGCCAGTTGGCCGGCTGCGATCAAACCGGGACGAGTCAATCGAGACCTGATCAGCAGCACCGATATTCTGCCGACGCTCTGCCAAGTGGCGGGCGTGCCGGTGCCCGATGACATCGACGGCGTCAGCTTCCTGCCGCAGCTCAAGGGCGAGCCGGGCGCGCCGCGCCAGTGGCTGTACTCGTGGTACTCGCCGCGTCAGAATGCCGACACCACGGTTCGCGAGTTCGCATTTGATCATCGCTACAAGCTCTATCGCGACGGTAAGTTCTTCGACATGCAGAGCGATCTGGACGAGCGGCAGCCGCTCGAGCTCGAGAACCTCTCAGGCGAAGCCGCTGCCGCTGCCCGAAAGCTGCAGCAAGCTCTCGATCAATTCCGCAGCGCGCGCCCCGAAGAGCTCGACCGGGCTTTCGAGCGCTCCGCGTCCGAAAAGCCACGCGCCGATTCCAAACCGCGCGCCAAGAAGAAAGGC
The DNA here is from genome assembly GCA_051960375.1 of Aureliella sp. Classification (GTDB taxonomy): domain Bacteria; phylum Planctomycetota; class Planctomycetia; order Pirellulales; family Pirellulaceae; genus Aureliella. The sequence goes on from JBQCEI010000491.1 coordinate 4,256, forward strand.
AAATCGTGAAAGCCCGTCTGGTCCGAATCTCGTCAACGTCACTGCTGTTCCTTTCGGTCACCGCCTGCTTGCTGAATTCCGATGCGCAGGCTGCCGACTCGGCCAAGCCGAATATCGTGCTGGTCATGGCCGACGATATGGGCTGGGGAGAGACTGGCTATCGCGGTCACCCAGTGCTGAAGACTCCGAACCTGGACGAGATGGCCTCCAGCGGGCTGCGCTTCGAGCGGTTTTATGCGGGCTCGCCGGTCTGTTCGCCGACCCGGGCAAGCGTGCTGACAGGCCGCTCGCCCGACCGAGCCGGCGTGCTGACTCACGGATACGCTTTGCGGCCTCAGGAGAAGACAATCGCTCAAGCGCTGAAGAAGGCCGGCTATGTGACGGGGCACTTCGGCAAGTGGCATCTCGATGGATTCAAAGGTCCGGGCGCTCCCGTGCTCGGCGACGATCCGCGCAGCCCCGGCGCGTTCGGTTTTGACGAGTGGGTGTCGGTGACCAACTTCTACGACGTCGATCCGCTCATGAGCCGCCAAGGGAAGATCGAGCAGTTCCACGGCGACTCGTCCGAAATAGCCGTGGCCGAGGCAGTAAAGTTTCTCGAAAAGCATCGCGCGAACGAGCGGCCGATGTTCGCCGTCGTCTGGTTCGGATCTCCCCACAGTCCGTTCAAGGCGCTTGCCAAGGACAAACAATCCTTCGGCGATTTGAACGAAGCATCGGCCAATCATTACGGCGAACTGGTCGCGCTCGATCGCAGCGTCGGAGAGCTGCGGCGCAAGTTGCGCGAGCTGGAGATTGCCGACAACACCTTGCTGGTTTTCTGCAGCGACAACGGCGGCCTGCCCGAGGTCAAACCCGATACCGTGGGAGGCTTGCGCGACAACAAGGGATCGGTCTACGAAGGAGGCTTGCGAGTGCCCGCGATCCTCGAATGGCCGGCGAAGATCAAGCCTCGCATAACCAATTATCCCGCCTGTGCGATGGACTTGTTCCCAACGGTCGCCGATATCCTGGGCCTGCCCGACGATGTCTTTGTCCAGCCGCTCGATGGGATCAGTCTCAAGCCGCTCTTCACCAGCGAACTCGAGCGACGCGCCAAGCCGATCGCGTTTCGCTTCGGCACCAAAGCGGCGCTGGTCGACAATCGCTACAAGGTGCTGACCAATAACTTGAAGAAGGGGCAGTTCCAACTGTACGACCTCGAAGCCGACCCATCCGAGATGAACGACCTGAGCAGCGAGCAGCCCGATCGCTTCGAGCAGATGAGGCGTCAGCTCGTTTCGTGGAGCGAGTCGGTCGATGCGAGCTTCGCCGGTCGCGACTATCCCGAAGGCAAGGTCGAGCCGGCCGACCCCAAATCGATCTTCTGGTACGACAGCCCAGCCTACGCTCCCTACTTGGCTCAGTGGAAGGATCGCTGGGAGTTCAAGTCGTACATCGAACGGCAACGGAAGGCGGCCGGGAAGAGCGAGTGACGCGGGCGGAGCGGACTTTGTAACCGGACAAAGCGGCCCGGAGGGCCCGCCGTCAGTAGCCCGGGGCGGAAGCCCCGGGAATGCGACAGCTCAAGAATCGTCCGCCCCGGAGGGGCCGGCGTA
>JBQCEI010000492.1:0-2485 GCA_051960375.1 Aureliella sp.
CGGGGGGGGGGTTTGTTTGCCCCAACCCATTTTGTGTTACGTCGGGGGTCAATTTTTCTGGCCCCCCCCCCCCCCGGTGGGGGGGGGGGGGGCCGGGGGGTTGTGGGGCTGGAGCGGAGATGCGTGCAGCCTCGGCAGGCCAACGATGATTTGCCGGGCTCTGTGGCGGGTTCGTCCCTCGCTTACGCGTCGGGTTGCAAGGCGTTCGCAATATTTGCTCGCAAGCCTGTTTCCCCACTGCTGATATTCTGAACAGCTTGCTTGCGGCCCCGTCTTTGAACTCAATTATCAGTACGTCTTGCATCGTTGGATCTTGCCCTGTTGGATCTTGCCGCTGTTGGCTCTTTGCAGGCTCATCGCTCCGCAGCAGCGGCGATGGAGCGCCGTTCTTATTTGCGGAAGGACCGGTTCCTACGTGGAAATCACAGCTCTGATTGTGTTCGCCGTTTCGGGAGTTTTGCTGCTCCATGGATACAGCTTGTATCCGCTGTTGGCGTTGCTGCGGGGGCCGTCGCAGGCGCGGCCCTCGCAAAGCTGCGCCGGTGCGGAACTGCCTGCGGTGAGCATGCTGGTGCCGGATTATAACGAATCGGCGGAGATCGAAAAGAAGATCCAAAACTTCGAGCAACTTGACTATCCGCAAGATCGCCTCGAACTGGTGATCGCCGATGATTGCAGCGCCGACGGAACAGCCGAGCTCATCCGCAAACATCTGAGCGGGCGCGTGCGACTGCTCGAATCGGCCGAGCGAAACGGCAAAGCGACCAACCTGGGGCGAATGGTCGAGGCGGCTCGCTACGACGTTCTCTTTATCACCGATGCCAATGTGATGCTCGAGCCGTCGTCGCTCCGCCGCCTGGTCGATCGACTGGCGGATGAATCGGTCGGCGCGGTAACCGGCGTGGTCAAGCTGGTCGGCAGCGCGCGCGATTTTGAAGCGGGTGAATCGTTTTACTATGTGCTCGAAACGCGCATCCAACAGGCCGAGTCGTCTTGGGACAGCGTCATGGGAGTCGACGGCGGCATGTATGCGATCCACAAGCGGCTCTTTCCAGCAGCGCTGCCTCCGGACACGATTCTCGACGACATGCATGTCTCGTTGCATGTCATGCAGCAAGGCAAGCGCGTGTGCTACGAGCCGAATGCCAAAGCGATCGAAAGCGGCACGCCGAGCTTGGGCGCGGAGTTCAGCCGTCGCGCACGGATCGCGGCCGGCGCCGTGCAGTTGCTGCGTCGCGGCCAGGTGCCGCCGAGCAACCGGCCTGTTTTGTGGTTGCAGTTCGCATCGCACAAGCTGATCCGCTGGGCGTCACCGATCCTGCTCGTCGCGCTGCTGATCAGCTCTTTGCTGCTCGCTTACCGGCATCCCGAGTTTCGCGTTGTATCGGCGGCTCAGTTGGCGGGCTATGGAGTGGCGCTGGCGATGGCGGTTTTTCCCGCAATTCGCCAGACGAAACTCGGGGCGATCGTCGTTTACTTCACCATGAGTCAAATTGCCACCATGCTCGGGCTGGTGCGAGGGGCATTCAATTTGCAATCGGTTCGCTGGAACCGACCCGTCCGGCAAGTCAGCGAGCTGCAGCCCTAAGCACCCAACATTTGTTCACCCCGCTTGATGATCCATTCAAACACAGAGGCACAGAGAGCACAGGGGCATCTCAGCTCCGGTCTTTCCCCGTGATCTCTGTGCCTCTGTGTTTCAATCGTCAGTTCTTGTCCAAGGATGCTTGGAGCGCCGGTTCGGAGACCTTTGATCAGAGCCCAGGATTGCTGGCTCCATGCTGAAAAGTTTTTTCTTTGAGTTCATACCCGCTTGAAAAGGCGATCGACGTGATTAAAAACACCGAGCCAACGACAACCGGACGCAGGATTTCGATATTTGGCCTGGGATACGTCGGCTGCGTGACCGCCGCTTGCCTGGCTCGCAACGGCCACGATGTGACGGGTATCGACGCCAACCCCAACAAGGTCGAACAATTTCGCAGCGGCATATCACCGGTCGGCGAACCCGGGCTCGAAGAACTGCTCCAGCAAGGCATCGCCAGCGGCCGACTGACCGCTACCACCGAGGTGCGCGAAGCAGTCGAGCGCAGCGACATGGCCATCCTCGCCGTCGGCAGCCCGTCGATGCCCGATGGCAGCTTGGATGCCAGTCAGGTCGAACGCGTCGTCGTCCAGATCTTGGCTGCGCTCGCGCCGGACAAACCGTTCCTCATCATCGTTCGCAGCACCATCCTTCCCGGCGTGCTCGAAGAACGCTTGCGGCCGCTGTTGGATGATCATCCGCAGGTCGACATCTGCAACCATCCCGAGTTCTTGAGGGAAGCGACCGCCATTCGCGACTTCGATCATCCGCCGATGATCATCGTCGGCGGTGAACCAGCCAGCTGCGAACAAGTCCTCGAACTCTACGAAGACCACACTTGCCCGAAGATCGCCACCGACACGCGCACCGCCGCGATGGTCAAGTACACCTGCAACGCCT
>JBQCEI010000493.1:0-7827 GCA_051960375.1 Aureliella sp.
GTGGTCCGGGTTGAACTGAAATATCACGTGGTATTTGGTGCGCGGTTCGTGGTGGGCGTGGGGGCCCGCGCGCCCGCCCGGACCCTGGCGCTCGACGCCCGGTTGCAGCACTTCATCGCCGTTGACATCGTGGAAAGCGACGACGGCATAGCGGCCGAACGGCAAGTTGTGCACCGGCCAAACCGCTTGTCCGTCTTGGATCTTCAGCAGTTCGACTCGCATCGCGGTAGCCGACTCGTTGAAGTTGCTTCCCGAGTACAGCATCGCGACGACTTGCCCCTCATCCGATTCGCAGCCGGTGATGCGCACGATCAACGTTTTGCCCGTCGTCATCAGCAGCGGCGGTGATGGCCTCGAGGCTCGAGTGGTGATAGTGGGAATGAGATCGAAGTAACCGACTGCCCAGGCGAGCAGGCTGACGATCACACCGGCGGCCAAGAGCCAGTTGCCTCGGTTCTCGCGCCAAACACGACCCAGTCGGGCTACCTCCGGTTCTCGCTTGAAATCGGATTGGGGCATGGCTTCGGGCTTATCTCTCTGGGCTCTGGCGGAAAGCGATCGAAAGACGGGTCATTATAGCGATCTGCGTCGGCCGTATTGGTCGCGCTTCGTGCCTTGGTGTCTTCGTGGTTACCTCTTCTTGAAGAAGCCTGAACCACGAAGACACAAAGACACCAAGCGAGACCAAGCAGACGCAGCTTGTCCGACGGATGCGGCTGCATTACATTCTGACAGCTTATTCGAAGGGTGAGCGCTTCACCGCTGCACAATGTTCTGCTAGGTCAGGGTCTGCTACGTCAAGGTGTTTCTATGTTGCGAGTCGGTCTAGTCGGCATCGGGTTCATGGGCTGGATACATTACCTGGCCTACCAGCGTTGTCGGCTCGCCCAACTGGCTGCCTTCGCCTCGCGCGATCCGGCCAAGCGGAAGGGCGATTGGCGCGGCATCCAAGGCAATTTCGGCCCGCCGGGCGAACAGATCCCGATCGGCGAGATGCGCGTGCATGAGACGCTTGAGGCGCTGCTGGACGACGACCAGATCGACATGATCGACATCTGCTTGCCACCGCATCTGCATGTCGATGCGGCTTGTGCCGCTTTGCGAGCCGGCAAGCACGTGCTGTGTGAAAAGCCGCTGGCGCTGAGCACGGCCGACTGCGATCGCATCCTCGAAGAAGCCGTCTTAGCCGAGCGGATGGTGCTGGTGGCGCAGGTGCTACCGTACATGGGCCAGTACCAGTTCGTCTACGAGACGCTGCAAGGAACCGAATACGGCAAGGCCCTCGGCGGCTACTTCAAGCGAACTATCTCGCCGCCGGACTGGATTCCCGACTTTTACGACCCGGCTCGCATCGGTGGTCCGCTGATCGATCTGCACGTGCACGACGCGCACTTCATTCGCATGGCTTATGGCATGCCTACGCAGGTCATGTGCCTGGGGGAAATGAAGGACGGCGTCGTCAAGTTTTGCCAATCGCTGATGCGCTTCGAGGATCCGCGCATCGTCGTGGCCACTTCCGGCGGAGTCTCCAACCAGACCGCTCGCCCGTTCACCCACGGTCTGGAACTGCAGTTCGAAAAGGCGACCATTCAGTTCGAGCTGGCGGTCCTGAAAGACGGCCTCGACATCATGCCGCTGAAGATCCTCACCGACGACGGCCAGATCATCCGGCCCGAATTGGCCGCTGCCGACGAAGTGTCAGCCTTCGCCAACGAGATCGACGATGCGGCCGAGAGCATCCGCTTGCAGGCCTGCGCCCGCCGGCTCGATGGCCGCTTGGCTCGCGATGCCATCCACATCTGCCAGTGCTTGCAGCGTTCGGCTGAATCGGGCACCTGGGTGGATTGCTGAAGCGGCCTCGTCGGGGTTAAGCCTCGGCATTGCATGTCGGCATAATCGTTCGGCGTTATCCGTCGCCATTATCCGTCGGCATAATCGATTCATTCGGCAATGTTTTGCGGACCTTCGAGAACCGCCAAGCCGTTGGACGATAGCTAGCTTTGTCATGTCTTAGAGCGGTTGTTGAAATCGCTGCCAAAGTACGTTGCCTAAGCTAGCGGATAATTCCATGTCTGATGAACGCGACCCAGTAGATGGCTTTGAGAGCGCTCACGAGGAAGAGCTGCGCATCAGTCGTCGACGGCCAAAGGACGCCACCACTGCCCAATCGCCGCTGGAAACCTACCTGCGCGAGATCAACGAAACGTCGCTGCTGACGGCCAAGGAGGAGCGCGACCTGGCCAGGTTGATCGAGCAGGGAGACGTCCGAGCTCGCGATCGCATGGTGCGAGCCAATTTGCGGCTGGTCGTCAATATCGCCCGCGGCTACGTCGGCAAGGGGCTGAGCCTGCAGGACTTGATCGAGGAAGGCAACCTCGGGCTCTTGCGTGCCGTCGAAGGCTTCGATCCCGACATGGGAACGCGCTTCAGCACGTACGCCAGCTACTGGATCAAGCAATCGATCAAGCGGGCGTTGATCAATTCGGCCAAGACCATTCGCATTCCGGCCTACATGGTCGAACTGCTGAGCAAGTGGCGCCGCGGTTCGGCTCGGCTCAATGAAGAGCTCGGCCGCACCCCCACCGCCGAAGAGATCGCTCGCGTGCTCGGTGTGCCCAAGAAAAAGCTGTCGATCATCAAGAAAGCCATTCAGGTCTACAACAGCGCTCCGCAGAGCGATCAGACCGAGGCCGGCTGGTCGCTGGGCGAAATGGTGATGGATGAGCGACTGAAGGCGCCCGACGAGGAACTGCTCGATCATGACGTGATGAGCACGGTGCTCGAATTGCTCGAGACGCTCGAGTCGCGCGAAGCGACGGTGCTGCGGATGCGCTTCGGACTGGGGATGCCGCAGTCGCATACGCTCAAAGAGATCGGGACGCAGCTGGGGCTGACCCGCGAGCGCGTCCGGCAAATCGAGACTGAGGCCTTGGCCAAACTGGCCGACGGATTGCGCGATCCGAAAGAGCGGGCGGGCTTGGCGTAGCCCGACCGCGGGGCAGGGTGGAGGTGCCACGCAGAGACTGCGTTGCCCGAGGAAGCGACTAGTTGCTAGTTACTAGTCGCTAGAAAAGCCGCCTCTTCTTTCTAGCAACTAGCAACTCGTAACTCGTAACTGATTCAACGCGGGAGGAGTCAGCGGCCAGCAAACTTAGTCCGGGGGGATGATTTTTCTCGGCCGCTGACCCTCACGCATTGATATCACTATGCCCATCCTCGCTCTATTAGCTCTCTGCATCCTCCGCGCTCTGCGCGGCAGAAAAATCTCGGCGAAGCACTCTGCGAAGCTGTGACGGTTATGCCGCTGATGGCTTGCCCGAGCGGACAGTCGAGCCGCCCTGGGCCTGAATTGCCTGGAGGCGATGGTGCGTAGGGCCGATTGACTCTAAGTACCCAAGAGGTGTCGCCCGCGCCGATCGTATCGATCGACGCTGCCGCAGCAAGGAAGCTGCGCGATTCTGCAAGCAACTTCAAGGTAACGCCATGGATGGCCGCAATCCGACGCTGCGAAACCTGTTCATCGCCGCTCTGGCGCTCGCAGGTCCATCGACCGGTCTGCGAGCCGACGACTTCATCCGCCAGCCGACCATGGCGCGAACTCACGCGCAATCTCAGTCGAGCGCCGAGCCGAACGCAACCGCTGCTGAGCACCGGGTGGCACAGACCAAAGCCTCTACGGTCTCGGCCAGCGAATCGATCGTGAATGTGCCCCGAGGCGCAGTGACTAGCGACGCAGTGCCCCGAGACGAAAGGGCGCCCCGAGTCGAAGCTGCCGTCGCTGCGTCGCTCGAACCGGGCCCCGGATGGCAGGCGATCGGCGAGGAGCTGCGAGCGCATGTCGACGACTGCGAGCGTCTGCTCTCGCGCGGCGCATTTTTGTCGGCGATGGAAGAGTCGCGGCGCGGCATCGTTCGCTTGGCGCGCGTGCTCGATCTGCGCCAGAACAAATTGACCAGCGAGCCCGCCTGGGCGCAGGCTCAACAAGCCCTCCGCGAAGCTCGCGAGTTCACCACGCACCAGCGGATCGCCACCGACGTCGAACTGTTCTCGCGCATCATCCGCTCGCACGAAACCCCGGCGCTCCACCAGGCCGATGTCACCGAGCTCACGCCGCTCGCGGCCGCTCAGCACTATCGCGCCTATGCCGAGAAGTGTCTGGTCGAAGCTTCGCAAGGGCATCCATGGTTCCGCGAGCTGTACTACTGCCTGGGCCGATCGCTCGAATCCCAAGCCGCCGCCGGCGACCCGCAAGCCGACGCGCTGTTGCAAGAAGCTCTCACGTACTACCGCAGCGCTCACACGATTCAGCCGAGCAATCCGACGAACACCAACCAGCTTGCCTTCGTGCTGCTGCGGCTCGACCGGCCCAGCGAAGCGCTAGTGCAACTGGCCGAAGCGGTTCGCAACCCGAATTGCCCGCTCGAGGCTTGGCAGAACCTTATCGAAGCGAGCTCGCGCGTGCACGATGGACGCACCGAGCAATGGGCACTGCAAAACTACATGGCGCTCAAACAGCGCGGCGCAGCCCCCGCCGGCCAAACCGGCACGCTCGTCGAGCTGGACCCAAAGCAATTCGCGGCCATGAGCCCGTACACCAGCGGCCCGCCGGTGCAACCGCAAACCGCACCTACACAAAGTCAACCCAATGCACCCAGCTCCGCCCCGCGCACCGCCGCCGCGCCGAGTGGAGGGCTGCTTCGTTAGAAAGACCTTTCTTGACTCCCCCTCGCCCCGCTTCGGGGAGAGGGGGCCGGGGGGTGAGGGGCCGGAGCGAGGACATGTGCCGCCTTGGCAACGATGGTATATCGGGCTCTGTGGCGGGTGCGTCCCTCGCTTACGCGTCGGGTTACAAGAAGGTCGCTTCGCGACTCGAAAACGCGTTGCGTCGTTCGAGAATTCACTGTCATCGTTTCCGGAAAACTTGAATGGCCAAGCACAGCTCTCTATACCAAGCGACGCTCGCTCTTGGACTCGTTGCATCGACGGCGGTCGGCAATGCGCTCGGTCAATCGCCCGGTGCCGGCCGGCTCACCGCTTCGCGAAGCGCGGTGCTCATTCAAAATGCCGACGGTTCCACGCAAGCCAAACAAGCGGAAGCGCTTCCGCCATCAGAAAGTGCTGCGGCTGATGGAATGGTCGTGCAGAGCATGCCAAACCAGCCCGGTGTGACCGCTTGGCAATTGCCGATCGCCTCGAGCCACTGCAATTATTCGGCTTGCAATCTGCCGCCGCAGCCGACCACCGCTGGCGGCGGCTGCCAGCCTTGCATGACGGCGATCGACTGCGCCGATTCCACCTATCCGCAAAGGTGGTGCGATGCGCGTCCTTATAACTTCGGTCCGCTTCGCCAAGGGGAACACCTCGGCCCGATCCGCTTGCCGTCGACGCAAGATTATCGCCTGCGCGTCGGCGATGGGCTCCGGTTCGTCTACAGCGCATCGCAAGCGATTCAAGGCAGCCAGTATCGTTTGATGGCCGGCGATGAAGTCTTGATTGATTCGGTGACCAACGAAGCGATCCGTCAAGGCGATCTGACGCGCGGCGTCCAGATCCAACCCGACGGCTTTCTCTATTTGAAGCAAGTCGGCATGGTCCGCGCCGAGGGCCTCACGATCTCTCAGCTTCGACGCAATCTCGAGACGGCTTACAAAGATCAGGGCATCATCTTTCCCGCCATCGACGTGATCCCCGTCCGCACGAACGTGAAACTGACCAGCATCATGGCTTCGGTCGACAATCGCGGCGGCGTGGGTGGTCAGGTGTTTCCGGACTTCGTTCACCAAGATGGCACGGTGCGCCTGCCTTCGATCGGCGCGGTGTGCGTCCAAGGTCTGACGCTCGACGAAGTCAAACGCGAAATTAACCTGCGCTATTCCGAAGAGGTCTGGGGATTGGAGGTCGAGCCGATCATCAACGCTGAGGCGCCGCACTTCGTCTACATCTACGGCGAAGTCAATCGTCCGGATCGTTATCAGCTCACCGGCCCGACTTCGGTGACGCAAGCCCTGGCGATGGCGCAAGGCGTGCGCGTCGGCGGCAACGCGCGGCAGATCGTAATCTTTCGCCGCGCCGAGGACTGGCGGATGTTAGCCACGCGCGTCGACATCCGTGGCGAGCTGCTTGGCAAGGTCCCGACGCCGGCCGACGAGATTTGGCTTCGCGACAGCGACCTGGTGATCGTGCCGCCAACGCCGATCAAACTGTTCGACAACTTCGTCCAGCAAGTCTTCACCCAAGGCGTCTACGGCATCGTACCGTTTAACGGCTTCAGCATCACGCGCTTCCAAAACGCGACGATTCGCTAGTACGAATTCTTCTTTGTGTCTTGGTGCCTAATCACCCTCGTTCCCGGGCTCTGCCCGGGAACGCACTGTCTTGGAGGATCCTGCCTCCCTTCTGGAGGCAGGGACAACGCGCAGCGTCTTGGCAGGTTCTGGGAGGCGGAGCCTCCAAGACAGTGCGTTCCCAGGCAGAGCCTGGGAACGAGCGTGCGGGTGAGAACGATCTACAGCTCGTCGTAGAGCTCCATGAAGACTTCGCGGAGGTTGCCGTGGTGCTTGTCGAGCAGTTGCTCCAGACGCACGGCGTCGAGCAAGCGATCGCGTCCCTCGAGTTCGTCGGGCAACAGTTCGCAGAGAAGCTCTTGAGCCAGCGGTACGTCGACGCGCGTCTCGAGGAGCGTCGGCAGCGCGGTCGGCTTGTGGCTGGTGACCAGTATGCCGGCGCTGTTCAGTCGCGTGAGCAGCAACGCTGCGCCGCGAGCAGCCGAGGATAACTGCTCGTAGCCGTCGATCACCAGGATGCAGTGCGGCTCAGCCCAAAGCCGGTAGGTCTGAAAGAGCAAGCGACGCGAGGCCGCGCCGCCGCGCATCTTCAACCATACGACGGTTCGCGAAGGCTTCGCTCCATCACGCAAAGCGCTGCCGAAAGACTCATCTCCCGCGGCGGAACGATCGTTCGGAGGATCGCTTTCTTCATGCGCAGCGGCTCGCAGCTCGACCTTTCCCAGCAGCGGCACAAAGTTTTCCAAGAAGGTCGACTTGCCCGAGCCGTGCGGTCCGACGATGGCAGCTCGGCTCTGCAGCTGGTCAGTAAAGCGAGCGACCAACTCGGCGAGCGACTGGCCTGCCGCGGCACGCCAGGCGAGCTTGCCCGGCTCAACGAACCGCGTCGATAGCGGATTGGATTTCACAGCAGGTGAAACTTTACGGCAGTCGGGCTTGAGCGGCGGATTAGACTTCGCGCGTTACGTTGCCGAGATAGAAGGGCTGTTCGGCGCTGATCTCGCGACCGCCGTCGAGGAACAATCGCAGCCGCACGCACCAGCGGATCTTCATCAGCCGCCCTTCGTAGCTGAGCGGGCACAGCGGCAGTCGCGTCGAGAGCACGTGCGGCTGCTGCAAGGGACGCTCAGAGAGTTGCGAACCCGAGAGGCGCTCGAAGAAGTGGACGCCGATGTCTTCGGAGCCCTTGCCTTCGGTGTACCACAGCACGGAAGCTTCCAGCCCATCGATGCTTTCGGCCGGCACGCGATGGATGCTAAATTCGAACTCGAGCGTATCGCCCGGCTCGAGGCCCGGATGCAACGACAGCAGCCGCAAGCCTATGGCAGGCTCGGTCCGGCGCGTAACGCGCTCGCCGCTGGATGGACCACGACGGGAAAACTTCGGCAAAACGATGGCCACCGAGTGCTGTCTCCTTCTACAACCACTTTCCAGACGATCGCGTTGTGCTGCCCTTGGAAGGAGTGCATCGTATCAGACGGCAGTCTGAACTGGCAGTCCATTTCCAACGGCTGCTCAGGCTCCGCCCGGCAATCCGTTCGCT
>JBQCEI010000494.1:0-4417 GCA_051960375.1 Aureliella sp.
CATAACACACCGGATCGGCAGGGCCGGAGAGCTCTTGGTTATCTCGGTAGATGTCCGAAGCGCCTTCTTGTTCTGCAGTGGTAAGGTAGCCTGTTGAACGACAAAACTCGCCGAATTCTGCGACGGAGACAGGGCTGAAGCCGATTCGAAAAAAGTGCCCGCGAAAACCCACCGTACGCCACTCGATCCTTTGCATACCAATCCTCCAGCCATCGAGCGCGTTGTGGCTAAAAAAGGGGTCAGGACTCTTTTTCGGCCTTCTTCGGCCTGCCTCGAGCCCGCAGCGTCGACTCGAGCCCCAGGCGGCGGGCGGTCGTCTCGATCCAGCTTGCATCGCCGAAGGGACTTCCGCGCTGGACGCTCCGCCGTACCGCTTCGAGCTCGCGAGCGGTCAGCGGCTGGTTGACCCGCTCGGTCCAGTTCCTCGGCCGTCGTACCGGCCAGGGCGATAGGAGCTTGGGAGTTGGCTCGGGGTTAGCCAGCCAGCGAGCCAGTGAACCCCACTGCCAATCTTCCGCCCGCTTGACTAGTCCCGCTCGCAGCGCGTTCCGCTCCACATAGCGGCACACGGTCAGAAAATGCGCGTCATCTTGGATCGGAAAGCTCTTGAAGCGTCCCTGGTAGATATGCCCTTGGCCGGACGAGCGGTAGTGAGCGTGCAGCCGCATCGTGTGCGTCAAGGTAACCCAGCGCAGAAAGTTGCTCATCCCGCCGTTTTCGGTCGGCTGGAGGACAAAATGCCAGTGATTCGGCATCAGCTCATACGAGAGAATCTGGCAGGGATAGCGTTCGAGCCCCTCGGCTAAAATGCCTTCAAAGGCCGAGTAGTCTTCCGGCTTGCGAAAGAGATCGGCCTTCGCATTTCCTCGATTCAGGGCATGGTACAGCCCGCCAGCTTCATCGGCGCGGTTGGTTCGTGGCATAAGCCCATCTTACGCCATCCCGGCAACCCAGAAAAGAGTCCTGACCCCTTTTCCAAAAAAGAGTCCTGACCCCTTTTTTATTCGCCGCTGAGGTGGGTGTTGAGGTAGTTGATCACCAGCAGCGCGTCGAGGCCGGTGACGTAGTCGTCGCCGTTGCAGTCGACGAAGGGACCCTGGCGAACCGGTCCGAGTAGGCTGCTCGAACTCGTGTTGATCATGTTGATGATCAGCAAGACGTCCAGCGGCGTCACGTGCCCGTCCTCGTTGACGTCGAGTGGACTGGCCGCGTTCAGCCACACATGCGCCGGCTCGTCCTCGAGGATCGTAACCGTGCCCGGCACAGCGGCGTAACCGGTGGCCGTCGCCGTGAGCGTCAGCTTGCGATCGCCTGCGTATACCGAGTTGTCGACCGCTACGAGGTCGACCGAAACCGAAGAGGCTCCCGCCGGAATGACGACCGACTGCGGCAGAACGATTTGCGTCGGCGATGAACAACTCAGAGCCACCGTCAGATCGCTCGTCATGTCGGCCAGGTTGGATCGCGTGATCGTGACGCTCGTCCGGCCACCCGATTCCGCGATGGTCGGATCAGCCGCGGAGACGCTGAGCGTTTCATAATCGCTCACCGCCAACGAGACAGCTGCACTTTGGTAGCCGGCCGACGACGCAATGATCTCGGCATTGCGCAGACCATCGAGAGCGTCGTCGTCGACGGCTGTAACGACGACCGAAATCGAAGCTTCACCCGCCGGAATGACGACCGTCGGAGGCACCACCACTTGAGCGCTGCCACTCGATGCCAGGCTGACGGTTAGCGGATTTTCGATGTTCGAGTTGTTGCGGACGATGCGAACCGTCGAGCTGCCGCCTTGCTCGGAGACGACCAGGTCTTTCACGCTGATCGACAAGCTTTCATCGTCTTCGATGCTCAGCTGTGCCACCGCGTCGGCAAACGCGTCGTGCCGCGCCGTCAGCGTCGCCAGTTGAGTGCCTTGCAGCAGCTGATCGTCGATGCTCGCGATCACAAAATGCGCGTCCTTCGCGCCAGCCGGAATGGTGACGGTCGCCGGAAAGAAAATGCGTCCGACTGCATCGGTGCCCAGCTCGACCTTCAGACTGCTGGCGGTACTCGTATTGCGCGTGAGAGTCGCGACGGTGGAACCTTGTTTCTCACTGATGGCACTCGAGTCCAGGACCAGGCTCAGCGCCGGCGCGTCATCTTCTTGAATCGTCAGAGCCACCGAGGCCGATTGGTAGCCGGCACTCGAAGCATCGATCGTGGCGATTCGGTCTGCGGTCGAGAGCTGGTTATCGACAGCCGACAAGAGAACGTCCGCGAAAGCCGCTCCTGCGGGCAAGGTCACCGTGGCCGGAACGTTGAGGTCCGCAGGCAAGCTGTTGCGCAGCTGCACCGCCAGAGCCTGCGCAGTATCGGTATTGCGGCTGATCCTGAGCGTCGCCGAGCCGCGGTTCTCCGAGATTGCATTGCCAGTCACTAGCTGCAACTGCACCGCCGGCGCGTCATTGTCACTGATCGACAATGCAGTAGTCGATGACTTCAGGCCCCGCGCATCGGCGGTAAGGCCCAGCGATTGCAGTCCGCCTGCAAAGAAGTCGTCGACCGCCTGCGCATCGAAGCGAACCGAGCGCTGGCCGGCAGGAATCACCACCGTGGCGGGCAACGAGAGCAAAGCGGAACGATCGCTGCTCAAATGGACCACCAGATCGCTATCGGTCGGCGTGTTCCGAGCGAGCGTGCCGGAGATCAGCGCTCCCTCCTGGATGGTTGCCGCGTCGAGCTGCAGGGCCAGGGCCGCAATCTCGTCATCGACGATCGTTAATGAAGCCTGCGACTCAGGCAATGAAGCCGCTTGGCACGAAATCGTTACCGCTTGATCGCCTTGTGCGATCGCGTCATCGACGATCGTGATATTGAAGTTGATGGTGTCAACGTTCGCCGGGAAGGAGACCGACGCCGGAACTTGAACCAGCGATGGATTGCTGCTGAGCAAGTTCACAACCAGAGCGCTCGTCGAGACGGTATTGCGCCGCAGCGTTACCGAGACCACGCCTGCATGTTCGCTCATCGCAGTCGAGTTCAACTCGAGCTCCAGCGGAGCGCCGGGAGCCAAATTGGTGACCGCGAACGTCGTGACGATCGCGCCAACTGTCACTGTAATCGCGTATTGACCAGCGATGTCGTTCGTCGTGAATTTCGGAGCGATCGCTTCGCCGGTATCGGAGGTGGTGACGGTCACTGAAGACAGCCCGCCTGCGAACGAGCCGCTCGGGCCGCTGGCTGGCGCAGCGAACGTGACTTGGATTCCGGGAACAGGATTGTTGAACTGATCCACGACGCGGATGCGGAAGTCGACTGGCAGCGCTCGCTGGGCGATGACCGACTGATTAGCACCGCTGAGAATCTCGAGCCGAGCCGGCGGTGCTGCGGTCACCTGCATCGTCCCGCTGACAAACTGAAACGCGTAGTTGTCAGCCGCGAGCGATCCGCGAGCGATGCTGATCGGATAAACCCCGACGGTGTTTTGCGCCAGCGCATCGACGCCGAAGACCGGCTCGCCGCGCAAAACCCGAGCGTCCTCGCCACTGATAAAGCCGCTGTAGGCGGCGCTGAGCGAAAGCTGCGAACCGGCGACGCGCGTCAAATCGGTGGCTCGCACCTGCAAGAGCACTGGGCTGACCACCTGAGTGAAGGTTGTCGTCTTGGTATCGAAGCTACCGTTGTCGCTCGTAAAGATTGCGGAAATCGAATGCGTGCCCGCATTGAGCAGCGGCACGGTTTGTTTGGCGACGCCTCCAAATAGCGGTATCGCGCTGCCGAAGTTGGCACCGTCGATCTGGAACTGAATCGCGCCGGTGACCGCCGGAGTGCCCGATGCTTGAGGAGTGACTTGCACGGTGAATTCAATGGCGTTTCCGTAGCCGATGCCCTGCACTTGGCTGGAAGTGATGACGACGTTGGTCACGCGGCGGTTGGGCGTCGTGTCGCGGGCGAGGATGAGATAGTTGCCCGTGCTGGCCGGTTGGTTGCGGGCCGCATCGACGATCGCACGATAGACGCCGTCGGCCGGAAACACGTAGTCGGTGATCGACGCCAAAGCGCCGCTGGTGGGGCTGCTGGCCGTGGCGAGCAGCGTGCCGCTGGAATCGAACAAGCGAACGCGTGCCCAGTTGAGCAGCGGCGCAATCGGCCCCGGCGCTACGCCGGAACCAGGATTGACGAATAACGAGAAGCGGCCGCCGGCATGTCCTTCGAACGTCCACTCGTGCTGCGGCTGAGTGACATCGATCGTACCGGCCGTCGGAACTTCCCAGGGCAAAGAGCCGCCGCCCGGTAACTGCAGGTAAGTCCCCTTAACAACCGCCCCCGATTCGATCGTGATCGAACGGGCATAGAGTTTGAGGTTGCCCAGATCGAGCGTGCTGCCGGCGGTGACCCACAGCGAGTTGACATAAACCGCTTCGGGCTCAGCTCC
>JBQCEI010000495.1:0-17622 GCA_051960375.1 Aureliella sp.
TCGGCTGAGGCATTGAATACTGAAGCAGATTATTGGAATCATGAGCCAACTGCATCAGCCACTGCTCACTCGGAGAATACTCGTCCCCGTCCGAAATAAGCACTTCCTCCTGGCACCGCTGCAAGTATGCCTGCTGGCGCTCAAGTTCAGCCGCCACCATTGGAAAAACTCGATCATCGTCCAGAAGATTTGCCCTGGCTCTAGAACTGACCGTTTCAAAAACCCAGTCACCAGCCTCGTCACTTCCGACGATCAAGCCAAGATTGACGCATTCACCGCGAACTGGCGAAGGAAAAAAACGGACGACCGAGTATTTGTAGAGATACATGTGCGTCACACCTGTTCCGCTAAACGACGAACTCGCTCCGCTGCCGTGCCCGCACGATGGAAGAGAAAGCACCCTATCACTGCGAGTTCTTCATCGGTAACGGGCCAACTCTCCGGGACCGTTTGCAAGATCCCCACAATTGTCTGCTGGCTCACCGCCTCAAGAGCATTAGCAAGACGCTCGAACTCATTATCGTCGAATCCGCGGCAGTCTGCCCAAAATTCATGCGGCTCACTCACCAATGGCTCCCAAGCGGCTCGAGTCCAAGGAGCTGGCAAAAACAACCCGTGATCATGCGAAAACGTCGCATAGTCTTTGCTAGCTTGATGCAGCCACTGGGGATCTGCGCCCCAGCACCAATCGTATAGAGCATAGTAGCCCGCATGTCGACGACGATTGTCATCGTTCCTTCGGTACGATGGATATACGGCCTTTTGCTCGAAGCTATTCTCCAAGTGCAAACTGCCATGGGCGATGCCCGCGTGAAGCACGCGTCCACTCGCAAGCGCAACCCCTTCAAGTTGTTCAGGAATTGCCACACGCGTTGAATCGCACACCGGCGCACCAATCAGCCTGCCGCAAGCGCCGACAATCAATTCAGTAACAGCCAGCCGACCGACAGAGCTCTGGTCGACCACCTTTACCCAGTATTGTTTGCCATCGCTTGCCGTCGCTCGAAAGGGTTTGGAGCACGACTTGGCTTCTTGGAGAACGCCGGTGAGTATTACGTCGTGACCGTTGTCCCTGTTCGCAATCTTCCCAGACCACTCACTAAAGTTCGCTTGTCTCATAGCACCTGGTCCAAATGCCGTCATCAAGCAAGACATGCCATTCCGGTCCCAATGGTGACGTTTTGCCACAGTGCTCGCAAGTCCCCGAGCGAAAAAGGGGTCAGGACTCTTTTTCGCCCCGTTGCCCGACGAGAGGTGCCGCCGAACCAGAAAAGAGTCCTGACCCCTTTTTAACGCTCAAACTTCGAAGCAGAAGACACTGGCATAGCCTGTGCCACACGGAGAAATGCGCTGGCTTCAAAACTTACGCGTCGGACTACCAAAATCGGCGCTACGGGTTTGCAGTGGCCGAGTTGACAGGGCGGGCGTGGGGGAGTTGAAATAGTCACGCCGCTCACCTCGGCAACAAGACTCTCTCCTTTGTCGAACACGTCCCCCCAACTCAAGGCTTTAACATGCAGTGGCGATGGTACTGCGCTATGGCGCTCGGCATTTTTTGCACGGCTTGTCAATGGCTCGCTCCCGCTCTCGCGCAAGACAAAAAGCCCGAGGCTCGCGACGAGAAGCTGGCGATTCCGGCCAGCGATGAAGGGCTGCCCGGGGCCGGTCCGATTCGCCGGGCCGATTGGTTTCAGAACGTGTGGCTGAATCGCCGGAGCCAGTTCGCCCGTGAAGCGAGCCAGCAGCAACACGCGGTCGTGTTCCTTGGCGACTCGATCACGCAGGGCTGGGGCGAGCGACTGCAAAAATATTTCCCGGACGTCAAGCTCGCCAATCGCGGCATCAGCGGCGATACGACGCGCGGCATGCTCGTGCGGCTCGACGATGATGTGCTCAACCTCAAACCGGCCGCCGTCGTCATGCTGATGGGGACCAACGACCTGGAAGAGAACGCGGAGCCAGCCACGATCGCCGGCAACGTCAAGCTGATCATCGACAAGCTGAAGTCCTCCAACGCCAAGATGCCGATCGTCGTGTGCAACGTCATGCCCAGCTCGGCCAGCAAGAAGCGGCCGGCCGATAAGATCCAGGCGCTCAACAAGCTCGTGTTCGAAGCGGTCAAAGGCGATCCGCAGATCACGGTGCTCGATACGTGGACGCTGTTTGCCAACGAGCAAGGTGACGCCAAGCCCGAGGAGTTTCCCGATCTGCTCCACCCGAACGATGCGGGCTATGCCAAGTGGGCCGCCGCGCTGCGGCCGATCCTCGCCACGCTCGGCTTCGTCGAAACCGACCCCGATCATTTTCAGCCCGAGCCCGGTTTCGAGAGCCTGTTCAATGGCCACGATCTGACCGGCTGGGGTTTTCGCACGGATGCCAAAGGTAAAGGTCGCACGGTGAACTTCGATGGTCAAACGGCGAGCGACGATGGCCGCTATGTCGCCAAGGCGGGACGGCTGATCGTGACCACGCCGCCCGAGGGCCGCCGCGTTCAGCAGCTCTGGACGACGCGCGAGTTCGATAAGGACTTCGTGCTCAAGCTCGAGTTCCGCGCGACGCCCAATGCCGACAGCGGCATCTTCGTGCGAGCTCCGCAGCTCCAGTGCCGCGACTATCCGCTGGCCGGCCCGTACAAGAATCTGAAAAAATACAAGCCGCAGGATTGGAACGAAGTGGTGATCGAAGTCAAAGACGGCGTCGCACACTGCACCTGCAACGGCGAAGTGCTCGAGGACGCGCTGAAAGTGCCGGCGAGCGGCCCGATCGGCTTGGAAGCGGATCGCGGGCAGATGGAATATCGCCGCATTCGCATTCAGCTCAAATAGCTGTTTTTACCACGGAGGCGCGGAGAGCGCGGAGGAACTCCGCAGTAGAAACCGTCAAGAAAGGATACAGTGCTCCGTGCCGGAACCAAGCCGCGACCGTCAGCAAACCAAACGCCGACGCATGCTTATCATCGTCTGGACCGCACTGGCGGTCTGGACGATTCTGCTGAGCGTCGGCACCTCGCTCTACGCGCCGGCTCCTGGAGCGGGGAAGGCGCCGAGTGTCGATTGGCGGCGCGGCGCGTTGGTCTTCGTGTTCGTCGGCGGCTTTCTCGGGCTATGGATGTGGCTCGCGACCCGCAAGCGACCGCCGCGCGGCCTCGGGCATAGCTTGCCGATAACCGGCGACCGAGCAGACAGCATCCAGGGCGGCCAAGAGCAGAGCGGTGATCAGAGCTAGAAAGACGAATAGCCACATGGCCATCCAGGCTCTGCCTTGCGGCACAAACGCACAGGCAAACACCAGCGCCCCAATCAGTCCCAGCATCGCGTTGATGCAGCGGCGAATGACTCGCTGAAAGCCGCCCCACCGCCGGATCGTCTGGCCGGGCTTCGAGGCGGGATCGGAGTCGCCCATCCACTGCGGTGGCCTCACAAAAGCCAACACGAGCGCTCCGAGCATCACCAGCCCGCCCGAAATACCCAGCACCAGTTCCACAGGCGCCTCCTAAGATGAGATCGTTTGCAAGAGATGAGTGTGTCGCTCGAGCAGGCGGGGATCTCTCTGCGTTTCTCCGCGCCCTCCGCGCCCTCCGCGTCTCCGCGGTAAAAACGCGCGCTCAACCAGCTCAGGCCTACTTCTGCGTACGAATCCATTCGAGCAGCACGGTGGCAACTTTGCAAATGGATTGCCCCGAGCACTTGTCGGGCAAATCTTGCTCGGTATGCCAGTAACTATCGCGGCTGCCAGGCTTCGGGTAATCGAAGTCGATCAGATCGGCGGTCGGGATCTTGGCGATCGTGTTCAGCGGCAGATGGTCATCGCGCACATCGTGCCGGCGGCGAGCAATAAACTCTTTGACCTTCAGCCGCGCCGCCACTCCCCAGATCTCCTTGCATACCGCTTCGGCATAGCGAAGGCTGTTGGCTTCGTAGTACAGATGCAAATCCTTGTCGGCGATCATGTCGACCAGCGCGCCTTTGCGGTATCCCGGCACGGCCCCGGCTGCGACCTGCTGCGCGAAATTGGTCGAGCCGTGGAAGTACAAGTTCTGATCGCGGTTGGCATCGAAGTTTAACTCTTCGCCGTCGAAGAGGACAAAATCGACTCCGACCGGAAGCTGCGCGCCGGAAAAGGCGTGGGCCAGTTCCATGCACAGAGCGACTCCGCTGGCGCCATCGTTGGCTCCGATAAAGACGCCCCGCGGGCGGAACGGATCTTGGTCGGGGAACGGCCGAGTGTCGTAGTGGGCGCACAGCAAAACGCGATTTTTCAGTTCCGGTTGCCAGCGCACGATGAGGTTGGTCATCGGTACCGCTGAGCCGTCTTCGGGGTGCCGGGCTTGAAAGGTTTGGCGCTCGACTTTGGCGCCGAGCTTTTCGCAGTGCGCGGTCACCATTTGTTGCATCTGCTGCATAGCGGCTGAGCCGCTGGGGCGCGGCCCGAGCTGGCAGACCGCTTGCAGGTAGCTGAACGCTCGATCGGGATTGCATTCACCGGCCACCGCGCTACTCACACCTGAAGCTTTGCTGCATCCGCTGGCCAGCGCCACTGCGCCGAGGGTAACGCTGCCCAGCGCTCGAATCCATTTCGCATAACGACTCATCAGGGGGTACCCACGTTGGCAAGAATTGATCTTGCCTCATAAGATAGCAGCTGGGCCAGCCCATTGAACACACCTATTTCGGAGTCCGCTTTTTGAAAACGCCGGTCGCAACGCAGGAGTCCCACCGGTCCCAGTTCGATCTACACGCCAGCGCGGCCGACGATGTGATCCGCCTCAGAGGCGTTCGCACGCACAATCTGAAGAACATCCATCTCGACCTGCCGCACGATCGCTTGACGGTCATCACGGGCGTCAGCGGCAGCGGCAAAAGCTCGCTCGCTTTCGATACGATTTTTGCCGAAGGACAGCGGCAATACATCGACAGTCTATCGGTCTACGCGCGCCAGTTCATCGATCAGATGCAGCGCCCTGATGTCGATCTGATCGAGGGATTGCAGCCGACGCTGTGCATCGACCAGCGATCGGCGGCCGCCAATCCGCGGAGCACCGTCGGCACGATTACCGAGGTCTACGATTATCTGCGGCTGTTCATGTCCAAGCTCGGCACGCCGCACTGCTTTGCTTGCGGCCAGCCGATCGTGCAGCAATCGGCCGAGCAGATCCAAGCCGCTTTGATGGCGTTGCCCGAAGCTACGCGGCTGGTGATCATGGCCCCGATCGTGCGCGGCCGCCCCGGCGCCCATCGCGAAGTGTTCGCTGAGATTCGCAAAGCGGGCTTAGTAAAAGTCCGCGTCGACGATGAGCTCTACGACATCGAAGAAGTGCCCGATCTGGCGGTGCGGAAAAAGCATTCGATCGAAGCGGTCGTCGACAAGATCGTCCTCCGCAGCGGCTCGAGTGAGCGCGTCGCCGCCGCGGTGCGATTGGCTCTCACGCTGGCCGACGGTCTGGTCTCGGTCAGCAGTTTGCCCGGGGCAGTGGCGGCAGCCGGCGGCAATGGCAATCGGTGGGACGAGCGGCTTTTCAGCACGCGCTACGCCTGCGCGCACTGCGGAGTGAGCTACGAGGAACTCGAACCGCGGACCTTCAGTTTCAACAGCCCCTACGGCGCGTGCCCGACCTGCGGCGGCGTCGGTACGCTGCCCCAGTTCGATCCCGATAGTCTCGTCATCGACTGGGATCGCGCGCCGAGCCAGGGCGCCATCCTGCCATGGCACACCGCGCCGACAAAGATCAAACGCCAACTCCGCAAATCTTTCGAGAGCATGCTCGAGGCGCTCGGCGGCGCCTGGGACCAACCGCTGAGCGTTCTCAAAACCGCCGCGCGGCGCAAACTGCTCGTCGGTGAAAAAAAAGCCGGTACCAAGGGGGACGACGCAGCGCTGGGCAGCGCAGCACAGGGCGGGCTCGTCGGCGAGCTGAGCAAAGTTTTAAAGTCGGCTGAGTCGCATGAAGATGACGCGCTGATCGCGTGGCTCGACGGGTTCCGTCAATCGCTGCCGTGCGCGGCGTGCGGCGGCTCGCGGCTGCGGCCCGAAGCGTTGTCGGTCACGATCGACGATCACAACATCTATGAAGTCTGTTCCAAGAGCGTGCAGGAAGCATTGCTGTGGCTTGAGAGCTATCAGCCCGATCCCACTCTGTTGCCGATCGCCGGGCCGATCATCAAGCCGATGCTACACCGCTTGCGATTCTTGTCGAAAGTCGGCGTCGGCTATCTGGCGCTCGAGCGCGGAGCCGATACGCTCAGCGGCGGCGAACTCCAACGCGTGCGGCTGGCGACCAGCATCGGCAGCGGCCTGGTCGGCGTGTGCTACGTCCTCGACGAACCGTCGATCGGTTTGCATCAGCGCGACAACGATCGCTTGATTCAGTCGCTGCGCGATCTGCAGTCGCAAGGCAACACGGTGATCGTCGTCGAACACGATGAAGCGATGATGCGGGCGGCGGACGTGCTGGTCGACGTCGGTCCCGGCGCGGGGAATCGCGGCGGCGAGATCGTTGCGGTCGGCACGCCGGAAGAAGTCGAGGCCGATCGCAATTCGCTGACGGCGGCTTACCTCCGCGGTGAGCGGACCGTGACGCTCGATCGCCCGCGGCGCTCGGCCGATCAGGCAAACTGGCTCGAGCTGAGCGGCGCTCGACTGCACAACTTGAAAAACGTATCGCTGCGCATTCCGCTCGGCATGCTGGTCGGAATTACCGGCGTGAGCGGATCGGGCAAGAGCAGCCTCGTGAGCGAAACGCTCGCGCCGGCGCTGGCTCGCACCCTCGGTCTGTCGGGACGCAAGCCGGGTCCGTTCCGGGCGCTCACCGGCACCGAGCATGTCGACAAGCTGATCGAGATCACGCAAGCATCGATCGGCCGCACGCCGCGGAGCACGCCGGCGACTTATTGCGGCGTATTCGATTTGATTCGCACCGTGTTTGCATCGACCAACACGGCCAAGCAGCGCGGCTTTTCGGCCAGCCGCTTCAGCTTCAATACCGGCAGCGGGCGCTGCGCGCAGTGTCTGGGGCAAGGGCAGGAAAAGATCGAGATGAATTTCCTGGCCGACATGTATGTCACGTGCTCGGTCTGCGGCGGCTCGCGCTACAATCGCCAGACGCTGCAAGTGCGCTATCGCGACAAGACGATCGCCGACGTGCTGGCGATGAGCGTCGATGAAGCTACCGAGTTCTTCGAGAACTTCAGCAAGATTCATCGCTTGCTCGACAGCCTACAAAAGGTCGGGCTGGGTTACTTGTCGCTTGGCCAAAGTTCAACGACGCTCAGCGGCGGCGAGGCGCAGCGCATCAAGCTGGCCGCCGAGCTGGCTCGCGCGGAAACGGGCCGCACGGTTTATTTTCTCGACGAACCGACGACCGGCTTGCACTTTGAAGATTGCCGCCGATTGCTCGGCGTGCTCGATGGCCTGGTCGCTCGGGGCAACACGGTGATCGTCATCGAGCACAATCTCGATGTCATCGCGGCGTGCGACTGGTTGGTCGATCTCGGACCCGACGGCGGAGCGGACGGAGGCGAGATCGTCGCTTGCGGGGCACCCGAGGAGATCGCGGCCTGTCCGCAGAGCCTCACCGGCGTGCATCTTCAGAAGATGTTCGAGCGGCATTAAGGTAACCCGACGCGTAAGTTTTGAAGTTGCGTGTTTGGGCTTCTCGGTGTGGCACTGGCTATGCCAGTGCGTCTTTTTTCGAAGTTTATGGCGTTCATGGGCCCGACCGCTCTGCGATGGCGAAGTGTGTTGCAAAAGCTTCCGTGGAGGTTGGATTGGCATTGGAACGCTTACTAGGCCCTGTGGCGCTTCAAACTTCGAAGCAGAAGACACTGGCATAGCCAGTGCCACACCGAGAAATGCGCCGGCTTCAAGACGCATAAGCGAGGGGCGAACCCGCCAAGAGCCCGACAAACCATCGTTGCTCTGTCGTGGCTTAACACGTCCCGGCTCCTGCCCCTCACCCCCCGGCCCCCTCTCCCGGAAGCGGGGCGAGGGGGAGGAAGAAAAGCGTCCCTACGCCAGCCCCGGTTCGGGGATCTTTTCGCGGCGGGCGGCTAGGAGCGTTTCGAGGACGAGCAGGCCGAGGGCGGCTATGAGAATCCAGCGCCACAGTTTTTGACGGCTCTCGAGCTCGGTCACTTGCGAGAGCCGAGCGGTTTCTTGCCGCTCCTTGGCCGAGTCGCTCTTGCCGGTCACTACGCCATACTGGGCGAAGCGATCTAGTTCGAGCGGATCGAGCCGGCTTTCGCTCAGCGGCAACGCGACGGCGATTTGGCGCCGCCGGCCATCCTCGCTGAGCCAATAGAGGCCCGGTTCTTCGAGCACCCAGGCTTCGCCGGCTGAAGCGTTTTCTACTGGCGAACCATCGAGCTTGGTGACGTTCACCTCCGCGCCGGCTGCGACATCGATCGGCTCGCCGACTTCGTACACCGCATCGGTTTCCAGTGCGCGGCCTTCGGGGTCGAGCATGCCGTAGAGCAACGGCACAAACTTGGTCGACAGCGCGAGCTGACTGGCGTTCGTTTGCCAACCGGCAGCGAGCAGCCACACATCGCCGCGAACGACGCGGCGCTGGATGATCGCCGGTGAGCGATCGTCAAAGCGAGCCAGCACGCGCAAGGGTTCGTCTCCCTGCTCTTGCCCGTGCCGTTCTGATTCATGCAGCTTCAAAACGCGATGCGACCAGAAGCGGACTTTGCCAAAGTCGTTGAACTTCGCGTCGGCCAGCGGCTGAAACAGAGGATGCTTGAAGTCGATGTCGGTCAGCAGCGCAAAGTCTCCGCTGTCGGCTTCAGCCAGTTCCATCGAAGGCTGGCCCAGCAGCGCAGCCAGAACTTCATTCGAATCGCTCGCCCGGTTCGATGCATCGGACTTTTCATCGCTTGCTTCATCGCGAGCATCATCGCTTGCTTGATCACTTGACGCATCGCTCCTTGCATTGCTCGCTCCTTTGCTTGCCGCAGCGGGCGCCGCGATGGGGCGCGACAACACGACGACCACCGGCCTGCCGGTGCGAGCGAAGTCTTCAAGAGCGGAAACAGCGCGGCGGTCCAGCGGCCATTCGACGACCAATCCCGCGAGCGTTTCATCGGTTGCAGCGGCAACGAGTTCTTCCGCTTTCATCCGCTCGATGGTGACGTTCCGCACCGGCGTGCTCAGCGGCACGCGGCTGAGAAAGTAGAACAGATCGTCCTCGGGCTTGTTGCGCGTTTGACCGACGAAGCCCAGCCGCTCTTGGCGCGGCGCCGTGTGGGGCACGTTGATGACGTTATCGAACGCTGCATGATCGCCGCTCAGCGCAATGCGATCTGCCTGGCCAATCGCTGCAGGCATCGGCACGATGCGGGCCTGACCCGGCGGCACCTGAATGTTCACTGCAGGCCCCGATTCCCTTGCATCTTTGGCATCGCTGCGCTGGCCGCGCGCAAGCCACCGGAGCGAGAGGGCGCTATCGCCCGAGTTCGCGTTGTTCTCGACGCGGACGCGAATCGCGCTCGATTTCTCGGCCGCTTTGTCGAGCGAGTCTTGCTTCTTCGCGTCGCTGCTGCTGTCGGGCTCGGCGACGACCGCCTGCATGAGGGTGGCCCGCGCGTTGCCGGTTTGCACAGGTGCAACTCGGCGGATGTCGAGGCGCACGCGCTCGGGCCATGCATACCCCTGCAGTCCGTCGAGGCCGGCTCCTTCATGCAAGTCGCTCACCAAGACGATTTCGCTGTCGCCGGCCAGCGCCGCATTGCGCCCGGCCGCGCGCGACTGCAGCAGCTCGGCCGCGGCGATCAATTGCTCGGCCAGTTGCGTGCCGCGATAGCTGGGCTTGAGATGGTCCAGTTCCTGACGCACCGCGGCCTGTTCCGTCTTGCTCGACACGCTTGCCAATTCATCATCGTCGGGCAAGTCGACCACGAAGCGCAGGTCGGTATCGAACGTCGCCAAGCCAATGCGATCGGCTTCGCCCAGTCCATCGATGTACTGTTTTGCGGAGCGCAGGGCGGACTGCCATACGTCATCGCGCTGCATGCTGCCGCTGGTGTCGAGCAGCAACAAGATTTCGCGGCCAGCCGGCTGAGCATCGGCCAGCTGAGCCGAACGCAAGAAGGGGCGAGCAAAGGCGAGAGCGATCAAGCCCAGGACGGCCGCGCGGATCAGCAGCAGCCATAGGTTGTCCAAGCGGCTGCGACGGGTCAGCCGTGGCGGCGATGGCTGAAGGAACATCAGCGAACTGAATTCCACCTGCCCGCGCGGCTGCCGACGAATCAAATGAAAGACGACCGGCGCCGCAATCGCCAGCGCAGCCAACGCATAAAGAGGTGCCAGCAGTCCCACGCTCCGCGTCCTTATCTGAAGATGATGACGTTCTTCTCCCTATTTTTAACGCAGCGGCGCAGAGAAAGCGCTCTCCCTCTGCGTCTCTGCGTTAAAAACTGCCTTTCATTAAACCTCCGGCTCCCATTCGACGTCGACCGGCGCGGTGGCTCGCTGGCGGGCAAGCGCCGGGTAGAGCCCCTGATTGAAATTCGCGATCAGTTCGGTGACCAATTGAGCCTTGGGGACGATGCTGGTGACATCGACCCATTCATCGGGGCTGTGTAGCCCGTCGCCGACGGGGCCGAGCGTATCGATGTTGGGCAGGCCTGCCGCAGCCAGTCGGTTGCCATCACAGACGCCGCCGCTGGCTTGCCAGTGAACGCGATGCCCGAGCGAGCCTGTGGCGTGCTCGACGGCGTTCATCAGTTCGCGCTGCGCGTGCGTCAGCGGTTTCGGCGGCGCGGTGAAGCCGCCGTGCAGCGTCACTACATATCCTTCCTGCTGATCCGCTTCGGCCAGAGCGCTGGAGAGCTCTGCTTCAAACCAGTGTTGCGATTCCACGTCAGGAACGCGCACATTGAAGCGCACGAGCGCCAAGTTGGGCACGACGTTGACCGCGCCGCCGCCGATGAAGTGACCGATGTTGACGGTCGTTCCGCTGCGCTGACCGTTGAGCCGATCGAGCACCGTCGAGAGGTGGCTGGCCAACGCGACCGCGTTGCGACCGGCGGCAAAGTCGCGGCCCGCATGAGCCGCCCGGCCACGCACGACCAGCGTAAAACTCCCTGAGCCCTTCCGCTCGGCGACCAGTGCGCCGCTGGGCAGCGCGGGTTCGAACAATAGGCCGAAATCGTGCTCGGCGGCGAGAGTGGTCCACAGCTGATGCGACGAAGGCGAACCGATTTCCTCATCGGGGGTCAGTAAAAGTGTCCAGCCGCATTGGCTCGCCAAGCCGAATTGTTCGATGGCCTCCAATGCAGCTCGCACTACGACGATGCCTCCCTTGGCATCGGCCACGCCGGGGCCGACGAGTTTTTGCGGGCTAACCTGCTGGCATTTGTTGGGGACGTGCGCCGGCGTGTACACAGTATCGTAATGAATGCCGAGCAACACGCGTCGGCTTGCGTGTGGCCGCACTTCCCATTTGAGCGCCACGCCCGTTTCGAGTGCGTGTTCGCTACCGTCGTCCAGAACGCCCCTTCGCGGAGGCAAGGGAATTCGTTCGGCGTTAAGCCGCGGCATGCCGGGCCACGCACAGAGCTCCTCGGCGACTTCATTTAAGCCCTGGAGGTTCGACGAACCGGAATTAATGTTAGCGAGCTCGATCACTTGCGCGGTCCAGGTCGACTGCTGCGAGGCCAGCCAAACACGCGCTTCATCCTTTGCCGCTTCGAAACTCATAGCTGCCTTTCCCTGAGGTGAATTCCCATAACAAAGCGCGCGGGGCAAAGTGCATCTGGCCCGCAGCGTGCATGTTGGATCGTGTTAGATGATGCGAAACTCGTGCGGGCTGCCGAGCAGCTCGCGCTCCAAGCAACCCTTGGAAGTGTATGATCAGTAATGTAAGTCCAGCCGCCGCTTGATCCATCCGCTGACCCGTCGAGGTGACCGCCCGTGGACCCCGTACCGTATCGCGAAGCCAGCGCCGATACCAGCAGCGATGCAACGCTGGATGCCACTCAAGCATTGGCCTTGGATTTTCGTGGCCAGCCGGCGGCGCAGCAAGATGTCCCAGGCAAGCGACGGCCGATCGACATCGTGGAAGCCGACGCCTGCGAATCGCAGGAAGGGCTGCGTTTGTTGCATACGCGGTTATCCGCGGTGGCGCTGGCGCTGAGCATCGGGTTTCTCGTCTTTGCTGTGTGGCTGACCATCGGCTACCTGACCGGTATCACCGACGTCGGCCTGGCATGGTTGTTGGCTGAATATGCGGTAACCTTCACGTTGCTCGGCACTTTGTGGTCTTTGCGCCGAGCCCGCACTCTATCGACCAAGTGGGCGCGAAGCGTCGAACTGTTGGTCTTTGGCTTGCCAGCGGCTTTCTTCGCAGCTCACACGGTGCGCAGTCTGCTCACCGGAGCACATGAGTTTGGGAATTTTTTGCCGGTGACGCTGCACGGCTGGACGATTCTCATTTTTGCCCACGCGATCTTCATTCCCAATCCGTGGCGTCGAGCTGCCAGCGTATCGATCGCGATGGCGCTCGTGCCGCTGATCGTCTCGCTGCTTACCATCGTGTTCGATGCTCGAACGCGCGACGTGTTCCTCAGCGATCCTTCACCGCTGATCAACATGGCGCTGGGATTAACCGCCACGACGGCTGTCGCCATCATTGGCGTGCGCAAGATCAATCGCTTGCGGAGCGAAGCGGCCGAGGCCAAACAATTCGGTCGCTATCGCTTGCTGGAAAAACTGGGCGCCGGCGGCATGGGAGAAGTTTATCTGGCCGAGCATCAATTGCTGCGGCGACCGTGCGCGATCAAGATCATCCGCCCCGAACGCGCTGGCGACGCCAAGGTCTTGGCCCGCTTTGAGCGCGAGGTGCAAGCCACCGCCAAACTCAGCCACTGGAACAGCGTCTACATCTACGATTACGGTCACACCGCCGACGGGACGCTGTATTACGTCATGGAATACCTGCCCGGCCTGACACTTCAAGAGCTGGTTTCGAAAGTCGGACCGCTGCATCCGGCGCGGGTGATCTATCTGCTTCGGCAGATCTGCTCAGCCCTGCACGAAGCGCATCGCTTGGGATTGATTCATCGCGACGTCAAGCCTTCGAACATCTTTGTGTCAGAGCGCGGCGGTCAGTTCGACGTGGCCAAGCTGCTCGATTTTGGATTGGTCAAACCGATTCACAGCAAACTGGACGAAGCGAGCGAGCTGACCGTCGAAGGAGGGCTGGCCGGATCGCCCCTCTACATCGCGCCTGAACAAGCGCTGGGCGACGAGAATCCCGACCCGCGCTCGGATATCTACTCGCTCGGCTCGGTCGCGTACTTCATGCTGACCGGCAAACCGCCTTTCTCGGCCAAGCACGCGATGCGGGTGATTTTGCAGCACTTGAACGAACCGCCGACGCCCCCGTCGCAGGCGCTCGAGCGGCCGCTGAGCTGGCAGATTCCGTCGGACCTCGAGGCGATCATCATGCGATGCATGCAAAAGTCTGCTGACGATCGCTATGCCAGCGTTTGCGAACTTGACGCTGCATTGGCGGAGTGCCTCGATGCCGAAGAGTGGAATTACGAGCGAGCCCAGGAGTGGTGGCATGCGCATTGTCCGAAGCTGCGTTCGGCTACGGAGAGTGCGGTTGCTAGCCCTTGCGAGCCGGTGCCGGCTTGATCGGCAGGTTCGTTTTTTTACCGCGGAGGCGCGGAGAGCGCTATCGTGTGGCACTGGCTATGCCAGTGCTTTCTTTTTCGAAGTTTCGAGCGCATCCAGCGGCTTGCCCTCCAATGCCAACGAACTCACCGGTCGAATCGGTTTGCTGAGCCTCTGCGCATTGGAACATCGACTTGCACTTCCAGCTTGAGTACTTCGAGGTCGAAGACACTGGCATAGCCAGTGCCACACACAAAGATGCGGTGAAGAAGTGAGCTGTGGGCATCTTCCGCATGTCTGAGCAGCGGGGTTACAATTCGGCGGGGCGGCCGATACGCAGTAATCGCCAGGCTAGGGACGCAGTGGCATGGACGCGGAATGGAATGATGCGACGTTTTTTGATTTTGGCCCCGATGCGCTTTATCCCTACGAGCGCGGTCCGCTCAGTCGCATCGAAGCGAACGATCGTCGCCAGATGCAGGCGCTCGTGCGCCGCAATCTTCCCAAAGTCCCCGGCGTCTATGGAATGGTCGATCTGAAGGGACGGCTGGTCTACGTCGGCAAGTCGAAGGCGCTCCGCAATCGCGTCTTGAGCTACTTCCTGCCGCACAACGAAGAGGACAAAGCCGGGCGCATCGTCCAGTCAGCTGCCGCAATCGTGTGGGAAACGCATCCGACCGAATTTGCGGCTCTGCTGCGCGAACAATTTCTCATTCGCCGCTGGCAGCCGCGTTTCAACACCCAAGGCATTCCGCGCCGCGCCCGGCCAGTGCATATCTGCTTGGGTCGGGCTCCGGCCGAGCAGCTTTACACGTCGCGCAATCCTGATCCGAAAGCGATCTGCGCAGTCGGCCCGTTTCAAGGAGCCACGCGGGCGGCGCGGGCGGTCGAAGTGCTCAACCGCCTCTTCAAACTGCGCGACTGCAGCAGCAAGCAGCGGTTCTCGTTCAGCGACCAAATGCAACTGTTCGACATTGCGCCGCGGCCCGGCTGCATTCGCTACGAGATCAAAACGTGTATGGGGCCATGCACGTTCGGCTGTACGCGCGGAGCTTACGACGATCAGCTCGAACTGGCTCGCTCGTTCTTGACTGGAGCCGATAGCCAAGCGGTCGACCAATTGGAGGAACAGATGCAGACCGCCGCGGAGCGTTTGCACTTTGAACAAGCGGCTCGCTTGCGCGAAGATCTGCGAGCGGTCGAGTGGTTGGCGCGGCGAGTGGGCGACGTGGCGATGGCCCGCAAGAATTTTACATTCGTCTATCGGCCGCCGGCGGTCGACGGGGCCGACGTGTGGTACTTGATCCGCCGCGGCGTTGTCGAAGGAGCCTTGGCCGCTCCGCGCACTGCGAAACAGCGAGCCCGCACCGACCGAGCAATTGTAAAATGGCTCGAACAAGACAATCATGTGGGCCAGAAGTTGTCACCGAGGCCGGAAACGTTAGCCTTGGTGACGAGCTGGTTTCGCAATCAACGGGCTGAATTTCAGCACACGTATCGCCCGGAAAACACCCCTGCGCAAAAAAAGGTCGCCCCAGGTGCCAATCGAGCTTGATGACTGGTTTTCGCTGACGAAGGAACGCGCCGCTGCCAATCGAACCAGTGCCAGCGGCCCGAGCGGCTCGCTCGAACTGACCGATGAAATGCTTCGCAATTGGCCCAGCGGCGATCTGTTTGGCCTGACGCAAAATGCGGGCATGGGCTGGGATCCCCAGCACATGGCCGGCCCGCAGTTCTTGCTGCTCAGCACGCTCGGCGGCATGCGGGCCGACATCGGCCAGCCCGTCGCGCTGGGCTATCACACCGGCCACTGGGAAGTCGGCCTGCAAGTGAAGGCTGCGGCCGAAACGATCACCGCGGCCGGCGGGATTCCATTCGCCGCTTACTGCAGCGATCCCTGCGACGGTCGTTCGCAAGGCACGGTCGGCATGTTCGATTCGCTCCCTTACCGCAACGATGCGGCGATCGTCATGCGGCGGCTGATTCGTTCGTTGCCCGGCCGCAGCGGCGTGCTGTGCGTGGCGACTTGCGACAAGGGTTTGCCGGCGTCGATGATGGCTGTGGCCGGCTGCACCGATCTGCCGAGCGTGATCGTGCCCGGCGGCGTGACGCTGCCGCCGATCGCAGGTGAAGACACCGCCAAGGTGCAAACGATCGGCGCTCGCTATTCGCACGGCGAGATTTCGCTCGAGGATGCTGCGGCAGCCGGTTGCCGCGCCTGCGCAAGCCCCGGCGGTGGTTGCCAGTTCCTCGGCACGGCAGCCACCAGCCAGGTGGTCGCCGAAGCGCTCGGCTTGACGATCCCGCACGCGGCTCTGGCTCCCAGCGGCGAACCGCTGTGGCTCGAAATGGCGACCGCTTCGGCCAAGGCGCTCATGGAGCTGGCCGAGCGCAAGCTGACTTTGAAAGACATTCTCACGCCCTCGGCTCTGGCCAACGCGATTACGGTGCATGCCGCCTGCGGCGGTTCGACAAACTTGCTGCTGCACATTCCTGCGATCGCGCATGCAGCTGGCATCGAGCGACCCTCAGTCAATGACTGGATCGAGATCAACCGTCGCGTGTCGCGGTTTGTCGACGTGCTGCCCAACGGTCCAAAGAACCATCCCACTCTGCGGATGTATCTGGCCGGAGGCGTCCCGGAAGTCATGTGGCACTTGCGCGAAGCGGGTCTGATCGACGGCGATTGCTTGACGGTTTCCGGACGCACCTGGAACGAAGTGCTCGACGCGTGGCATACCAGTTCGCGGCGCTCCGAGCTGCGGGCGCTGCTGAAGGAACGCGACGGCGTCGATCCCGACGACGTGATCATCCCGCCAGCGGTCGCTCGCCAGCGCGGCATGACCAGCACGATCATCCTGCCGACCGGCAACATTTGCCCCGAAGGCTCGGTGATCAAAGCCACCAGCATCGATCCCGAAGTCATCGGCCAGGACGGCGTGTTTCGCCACACCGGCCAGGCGCGCGTGTTCACATCCGAACACGATGCCATCGCTGCGATCAAGAAACAGTCGGGCCGGCCGATCGAGGCCGGCGACATCATCGTGCTGATTGGCTGTGGTCCGATCGGCACCGGCATGGAAAAGACGTATCAGTTGACTTCCGCCTTGAAGTACTTGAAGTTCGGCAAGCGGGTGACGCTGCTGACCGATGCTCGCTTCTCGGGGGTGAGCACCGGAGCGTGCGTCGGGCACATGGGCCCCGAAGCGCTGGCCGGCGGTCCGATCGGCAAAGTCCGCGACGGCGACTTGATCGAAGTGATCGTCGATCGCAACACGCTGTCGGGATCGATCAACATGATCGGCGTGGGCGACGCGCGCATGCCCGCCGACGAAGTCGCCAGGATGCTGGCCGAGCGGCCGATCCATCCCGACTTGAAGCACGATCCGCGCTTGCCAGCCGACACGCGTCTCTGGGCAGCTCTGCAGCGCGTCGGCGGCGGCACTTGGGGCGGCTGCGTCTATGATGTCGACGCCATTGTCGACGTGATCGAGCGCGGGCTCGGGCTGTAAGTCCTTGTTTTTTACCGCGGAGACGCGGAGAGCGCGGAGAAAGACAGTCTTTTTTTGGATTATCATCTACCGCATACTTCTTCCCCCAGTTTCTCCTGCGAGCAGTTACTTCCGTGAACAATCCACAGCCCAATCGTCGACGATTCGTCGGTTCGTCCCTGGTCACTCCGATCCTTGCCGCCTCGATGGGAAGCATGATGAGCAGCACGCAGACCGCCCAAGCCGCCGCACCTTCCGCTCATGCCAAGAAGGAGCCCGCCCGTGACAAGGAAGTGCCGGTGCGTTACTGCCTGAACATGAGCACGATCAACAGCAGCCAAATTCCGCTGCGCGAGCAGCTCAAGATCGCCTCCGATGCCGGCTACACCGGCGTCGAGCTGTGGCTGCGCGACGTGGACAAGTTCGTCGAGCAAGGAGGCGACCTGCCGTCGCTGCGCCGCGAGATCGCCGACCTGGGCCTGACGGTTGAAAGCGCGATCGCTTTCGGCGCCTG
>JBQCEI010000496.1:0-5440 GCA_051960375.1 Aureliella sp.
TCACCAAGGCGATTAGAGCGTCATGGTGCATCGCTTTGCTGAGCGTCAGTGAAGTGGTGCAGCCCCTTGCCAAGGACGCTTATAACTTCGGCTAAAAGAGCACTGGCTAAGGCCAGTGGCACACGAGCGCGGTAAAAACACGCTGTTACACCGGCGCCGGCAGGTCGCGGCGCTGAAAATACCAGCCGGCCGCGACAAAGAACGCACAGGCCATGGCGATCAGTCCCAGCGAGATGCCCAGCGGCCCCAGATCGGTGTACCAGAACTTCGAGTGCTGAGCCGTCAGCGACCAAGCGACGTCCGGATCGCGGCTCATCAAGTGCACGATGCCGTCGGGCTGATAGAGCGTGAAGAAAGTGAACCAGTGGCACCAGGCCATCGTCGGTGTCGCTTTGGCCAAGAGCAAGATCAGCAGCTCGAGCACGTAGAAGCTGACGACCACGCCAATCGTCCGCCAGCGGTAGCGATCGACCGCGCTGAGCAGCGTACTGAGCCCGAGCATAAACAGGGTGAAGGCGAACAGATTGAAGCACGGCGAGATAAAAATCCTCGCGTCGACTCGCTGGGATAAAGGCACGAAGACGGTCTCCTCGTGCGGGGCCATGATGGGAATCTGAAAATTCAAAAACGGCACCTGAATCGACGCGCCGGTGTGAATCGTTTCGCGAACGCTGTTGGTATGAATGCCCGCGTACAATCCGAGCCACACCAGGAACGTCAGCAGCCCGACGCCGGCAACGGACAACAGACTGTGCGCAAACAGGAGCTTGATGCGGCCGACCGGTTGGGCGAGCAGCATCTCGAGCGTGCCGCGACCGAGCTCGCCGCTGACGACGTCCGAACCGCGCGAGATGGCCCAGACGAGCATGCACAGCAGCAGCACCGGCTCATCGAACGTCAGCGCCAGACTGCCCGAGTAGGTGAGCACTTGCTCGAGCGGCACCGGCATGAACTGTTCGAACTGTTTTAGCTGATCGAGAAACGGCTCGAAGCGATGAAGCTCGAAGCGGGTGACGATCCACACGCGCGTCCAGCAAAACACGAACACCATCACACTGCAAGCCAACAGCAGCAGCCACGATTCGAGCAACGCTTTTTTCAGCAGCAAGCGAAACATTCACTATCCATGAAAACGGTGATAGATCAGGCTGACGCTGGCGTGCTCGACTCGCAAATTATCAGCCGGCAGCTGCGCCAGCCAAGCGAGCCAATCCTGCGCCCGGCCGCTGAGATGCAATTCCAGTTTGCCCCCCTCGAGCGACTGGTACTTCACGAAGTCGCGATCCTTGGTCCACGCTTGCAGCGACGATTCCGGCCCAGTCCAGTTCGCCTCGACGACATGCAACTTCGACAGGCCCGAGAGCGACTGCTGGTGAACGAGCCTGCCGGCGCGCAAGATCACCACCTCGTCGCAGGTGTCTTCGATGTCGCTGAAGATATGCGATGACATCACGACGGTCCGCTCGGCCGCGCGGATCTCGCGCACGATCTCGATCACTTCGCCGCGCACATTCGGATCGAGGTTAGCGGTCGGTTCATCGAGGATCACCAGCGGCGCTTGCGAGCCCAGCACGATCGACAGGGCCAGCTTTTGCCGCATGCCGGTCGACATGAACATCACGCGACGCTTGATATCGAGCTCCAGCCGCCGAGCGATGCCGAGCGATCGCTGATAATCGCCATGCGGGCTCAGTCCGCTAAAGATCTCGATCACGCCGCGGCCGGTCATCGAGCGAAACAAACGGGCTTCGCCGGGTAGATAAGCGACGTGGCGGCGGACTTGCAGGCTCTGCGAACGGCAATCGTAACCGCAAACGCGAGCCGATCCCTCGGTCGGGCTTTGAAAACCGAGCAAGGTCCGCAGGAGGGTCGTCTTCCCGGCGCCGTTGGGCCCCAACAATCCGACGATCGACAGAGGAGCCACGCGCAGGTTGCAATCGACCAACGCCGCCTGGTCGCGAAACGACTTGGTGAGTCCTTGGCACTCGATAATCCAATCAGTCATTTGCCTCAGTCGTTTCTATGGCCGCCGCATCCTATGCTCGCTGCTTACTCGTGTAACTTCACCCAACATGATAGCAGCTTCGACAAGGGCGCAATCATGCCGCATCAATCGAACGCTTGGCCGTCGAAGAGCGTGCCGGGCAAGGGCTGAGTGAACACGCGTTTGAGCAACTCGGTCGTCTCGAGATCGATGCCGGGCGACGAACTGGCCCGCGGACCGGCCACGTTCAAGACATGAATGCGTTTGCCGATGATCCATTGCTGGATCTTGGCGACATCGACCGGCTGATCCAAGCGCACGCAGAGAGCTGGCCGGGCATGTTTCTGAGCCAGGCGATAAGTTAACAGCGTGCCGCGCTGCAAGCGATCTTTGTACAGCACCAGCGTCCCATCGGAGTCCAGCACGTTGCGCTCGGTGCGCACCGCATACTCGAGCTCCTCGGTCTCGCGCAGCTGGTACCGCGCAGGAATCGGGCCATCCTCGGCGAGCCTGCCGCGCGGACACCAGCCGCCGTGCTCGACCCCCAGTTCGATCGCGGCATCCAGCCCGCCGCGATCGACGCCGGTCTGGCCGCCGGAGACAATCCGCCGAACGCCGAGCCTGGCAGCGGGATTGACGGCAGGGTTAGTCGCGTCCGAGTGCGGCGTTTGGATGGCTGCGTCCGGGCGGGGAGATGGACTGCGAGCCGCTTCCGACTTGGCCGATTTGCGCGGCATGTGCCCGGTCTCCGAAATGCGTCGCGCGGCGCGTCCTACTGCAGCTTCTGGCCGATCTCGAAAATCTCTTCCGCGTCGAGCACCAAATCGTTGCGAGTAAAGAGAGCGCGGATCGCCTCGCGATGGATTTTCATCTTCAGTCCACCGACGCCAATCGCGCCATAGTCGCAGCGCTGGCCGCGCTCGGTTCCTTTGTCGGCCGCGCCGATCCCTTCGATGCCCGGCGGCGGCACCGCATTGAGGTCGATGGCCACGCGAAGCTGGTCGGCTGCACTGAGCTGCTTTTCATCGAGCAAGCGCACGCCGGCCGCTCCGCAGCTGAACACAGCCGTAGCTGACTCAAGAGCTTGACCGAAAGTGGCTTGATCCTCGACCGAGCAAGGACGCAACTTGGCCGACGACTCGGCGGGAATGCGTTTGCGGAGTTCCTCGCACACCGCGTCGGCCTTGGCCAAGTCGCGGGAAGTGAGGCACACGTCGGCGTTTTGAGTGAGCAACAGCCGGGCGACGCGCTGGCCGACCGGCCCAGTGCCACCTAAGATTACGCAGCGAGCCGCTGCCAAGTCGACATGCCGCGCCGCGCACAGCACGGCGGCTGCGGCGGTCGTGTTCGAGCCGTTGCCGTCGAACATCACCGAGCAGCGCACCGGTCCGAAGAACGTTTGGCGGATCTTGCTGAGGATCGCTTCGCCCTGACTGACGCTCGAGCCGCCAACGAAGAGCGCCGTGCGATTGAGCTCCTTGGGACTGCGGGTGAACATCGCGCCGTGGACCAGACCGCGGACGTTGCTCGCGTTCACGTTGGCGTACTGAAACAAGTGCTCGATCCCCGCATCGACGGCGACGACCGCATCAAAGACGCTGGGGTGGGGATCGGAATCGAGCTGAACAAGAATGCGAGCAGGTTCCATCGCCGGACCACTCTCATAAAGATAGAAGGCGAAACCGCGGAGGCCCGAAGAATTGCCTCCGCGCTCCCCGCGTCTTCGCGGTTGAAGAACTAGAGCGCGGACGCCGGCAGCTGCGCGTACCCCGCCGGCAAGCCAAACCGAGCGGGGTAGACGTCAGTTAACTCACCGAGCTTAAAAACCCTTGAATGGGTGCTGAGCTTGATCCTTCTTGGCGATCATGTCGGCCGCAGTAGGAACGCCCTTCATCGCGTTGGCGATGGCTTGCTTGGTGGCTTCGTAGTTGTAGTTGTAGATCTTGGCATTGTCTTCGGCAGCCGGGTGGATGAAGACGCCGCAAACGACGACCAGGTTTTCCGCTTGATCGGCCGGGATGACCTTGTCGGCGACCGAGTCGGCCACGGCCTTGGCGACGGCGGCTTGAGCTGGGCCGAACATCTGAACGACTTGCTTCATGCCCTTCATCGTGACCTTGGTGATCATGACGGTCGACGGCTTGACCGGAGCGTTGGGAGCGAGCACCGCCAGCAGATTGGTGTGGCCTTCGGTTTGGGTGGCCAGGGCATTGGCAAACGCGGTGCCGACCGGGCCAGACTTGTCACCGATCATCAAGTCGATGTGCGCGACTTCGTTGCCGTCACCGACCAGAGCTTCACCTACGAACATGGACATAGAGGGTTCCTTCGTGTGGTTCTAGGAAAAAGGGGATGCGCGCAGCGCCGGAAAGCCAGCGATTGGGCAGGCCCACAGAGGGTATCAGAGCTTCAGTTGAATGCAACCCAGGAAGGCATCCTCGCGGTCGATCGCCGTGCATATCCAGGCCGGCTGGGCCGGACAGGCAGCGCAACGCTTTTTAGAGGGAAAATTGTTGGAGTCAGCAATGCTTTGAAGTATGCTAGGATTCGTGTTTGCGGCTACTGGTGCGCAATTTTCTGCTGGGCTTCCCGAGCCGACTGGCCCGGAACTCGGCGGAAAAGCGGCGTGAGAAGTGAGGCGCTCACGCTCTTAAAGTGCGCCGGTCCGCATGCGAAGCAGGAACGGAGGAGATGGGGCATTCTTTTCTAAGGACTTATGCAATGTTGAAGCGTTTTTTCCTGACGATCGCCTGTGCAGCTTGCGCCGCTCTGGTCGTCGCGCCGGTGTCGGCTGAATCCAAGCGGAGCAAGAAAAATCAGCCAGCTGAAGACCTGGAACAAGTCGAATTGTTCGATGCCATGAAGCAGGGCAAGGTCGAAGTCCAGCTCATCCCCAAAGATTCAACCATCGCTACGGTCGTCATCACCAACAAAGGTGACAAGCCCGTCAACATCCAGCTACCTGCCACGTTCGCCGGCGTGCCGGTCCTGCCCCAAATGGGAATGGGCATGGGCATGGGCGGCATGGGAATGGGCGGCGGCATGGGAGGCATGGGCGGCATGGGCATGGGAGGTATGGGTGGCATGGGCGGCATGGGAGGCATGGGCGGCGGCGGCATGCAAGGCATGGGCGGCGGCATGGGCGGTGGCATGGGAGGCATGGGCATGGGCGGTGCCGGCATGGGTGGCTTGGGCGGCATGGGCATGGGCGGGATGGGAGGCATGGGTGGTGG
Organism: Aureliella sp.; assembly: GCA_051960375.1. GTDB lineage: Bacteria > Planctomycetota > Planctomycetia > Pirellulales > Pirellulaceae > Aureliella. Next base: position 5,218 of record JBQCEI010000496.1, read on the forward strand.
CGGCATGGGCATGGGTGGCATGTTCCGCGTCGAACCCGACAAGCCCGGCAAGTTCCGCGTCAACTGCGTCTGCCTCGAGCACGGCAAGAAGGAACCCAACTCGCGCGTCAAATACACGATCATCCCGCTGGAAAGCTTCAGCAAAGACCCGCGGGTCGCTACCGTGTGCAAGCTGCTCGGCCAAGGCGCGATCGGACAACACACCGCTCAGGCAGCTACCTGG
>JBQCEI010000497.1:0-6615 GCA_051960375.1 Aureliella sp.
TGGGCTGCGTGCTGGCCGAGCTCGGTCAGCTCGAACTGGCGGTGGCTGCTTTCGAAGGGACGCTTTCGCAGTACGACGACTACGCCGACGTGCATTATCACATCGCGCGGGCGCTCGACGATCTCAAGCAGCACGAACGCGCGGCCGAGCACTGGGCTCGCTTCCTCGAACTCGCTCCCTCAAGCCCCTGGGCCGAAGAAGCCGCCGAGCGCCTGCAGGATTGATTGGCTCTTCTTCAATCAGCCGGCGGGCGTTAGCCCGCGATTTCTGTTTTCTCTCCGCGCTCTCTGCGTCCTCCGCGGTAAAAAACCGGGGGCTCACGCCCGCCGGCTGATGTTATTATTTCTGCTGGAACCAGTTGTTGCTTACGTCGCGCGGCCGCACGGGCGGAGCAGCAGGCGGAGGTGAAGCGCCTGGCGGCAGCCCAGAGGGTGCAGCGCCGGGCGTTCGCGGAACGGCTTGCGTTCCTTCGGCCAGCTCGAATTCGATCGGCCTCATCGTGGCGGTGTCAAAGCTGGCGTGCTTGACTCGAACATTGAGCGATTCGAGCGAGGACGAGGCATCGGGCGTGACGCGCAGTTCGGCTGGTAAGCGAGCATCGCCTTCGACCAGCAGCAGGTTTTTGGCTTGAGCAAACTTGGCGCTGTGCGCTTTGCCGGCGAAGTGTGCCGACTCGCGTTTGCCCTCGAAGTTCACGCTCCCCATCACCTGCAGCTCCCAAGCGCCATCGGCGAGGCTGGCTGTCGGAGTTGCACGCGAGATGTCCGACACGTCGTAGGCGCGGAGCAAGTCGCCCGTGAGCAACGTTTGATCCATCTGAAGCGTGCGCATATTGTCCAGATTGATCAGGTCGTCCCACGACTTGGCCGGCCCCATGCCGACTTCGACTTTGCCGAGGAAGCTCAATTGCTTTTCGGTCAAGCGAACTTCCATCGTGTCGCGGAACTTCAGATGTACGCTCTGTAGACTCGGCGGCAACACGCTGGGCAGTCCACTCGGCGGAGGAGGCGAGCCGGGGCCGAGCGCGCCCATGCGGCCATTCGAAAAATGTTGCGACCGCAGCCAACCAGGACCGCTGGCGAGGATGCGATTGTTCGCCAGTTCGTATGTCATCTCCGGAACGGCGATCTCTTCGAGCGAGATGCGGACTTTGCGATCGTCGGTTTGAGCCGTGCGGATATCGACGTTGCGGCGCAGCGTGACGCTGTGCACCGTGGCGGCCGTAGCGCCGGGCTGGCCGACGTTGACTGGCTGCGTCAGTCGCATCTCGAGCGCGTCGCAGGTGCCGCGCACAAACAGCAAGCGATCCGGCGCAGTCCGCGCGTAGCCGTCGATTACGATATCGCCTTCGATGTTGGCGGTCGTGCCGTTGAACAGCATCCGTCCTTTCCAGCGGCACTTGATCGGTTCGAGCCACTGGATGTTCTGACCGAGCGCTTGTCCGCCGTCGCCGCGCGAACGCATCAGATCGTTTGGCACGCAGAACTCGCCAGGCTGGTCCATCCACACGTGGCCGGTCCGCTGGTTGAGGCGTATGGTCGGACCTTGAATCCAACCTTCGCCAAAACTGATGCGCGCCGGTTGGCCATCGAGTTGCATGTCGACTTGTCCGCTCGCGTCGCTGGCCAGTTGCAGATCGGTTCCTTCGGCTCGCCACGACGGGGCGCCGGGCTGCGGCGCGCCGTTGCTGGAAACGACGACCGGGCCGGTGATTCGCAGGCTGTCGATCCACGGATCGTCCGCCACGATGATCGTGCTGTGCAGTTGCTTGCCGATGATCAACAACGGCGTCTGGCTGGCTTGCGCAGAGGATGCGAGCGATGAGGGACGCGGCCCAGTCGCGACCGGCAAACCGATGGGCGGCAACGGGCGGCTGGCCGAAGCGGCGACTTGGTTGCCCGCGGAAGCGGCGCCCGGCATGCCGCCGAGCGGATTGGACGCCAGGGCGCCCGGGCGAGAACCAAGCGGCGCGATTGTCTGCGAGTTGGGTTGCACGCTGGCACTGCTGGGAGAGGTTGGATTCTGTTGGGATTGGCCCGGCGGGCCGACCCACTGGTGCATGGGCCGCCCCGAAGAATCGGTTAAGGCGAGCCCCGGCTGGGAACTCGGCGGTGCGGCGGGATAGACAAACCGCAAATGCATCTGCTCGAATCGACCGTTCTGCGACGGGTTGCCCATAACGACTTCGCCTGAAGCATCGATGCGGTCGACGCGCAGGTCGGCCGCACTGCGCGGGCTGCCCGTTTGCGAGTTTGCAGCCTGCGAGTTCGCGCTTGAGGTTGGGCTGGGCGCGAGGGTGATGTCGATGTGCTCGCCGCCCATGTGGCCGCGGCCGGCAGCTTCGATCAGCGCATGACCATCGAGCGTCACTAGATGCGACTTATCGGCCGGCTGCATCTTGAGCGATTTTTGCCAGCGAGTAACGACGCGCCCGAACTGAGATGAACTGGCCGTGTCGAGTTCACCCGGTCCACTGGCAAACAGCCAGCCGAGATGTTCATCGTTCGGAGCGGACGCATATTCGATGCTCGGCGCGCGAAAGCGATTGCCCATGTAGGCAAGCGAAGCGCTGGTGGGCGATTCGAGCGTAAACCGCTGCTTGTCCAGTTGCACGCGCAAGTGCTTGGCGGTGATGCGGGCGTCGATGTTCGGCGCATCAATCTCGACGGTGCTCTGCGATGGCATGGGGCCGGCCGAATCGACGCCGATCGCATCGATGACGTTCAGTTGCATCGGGCCGATCATGATCGCGTCGGAGTTTGCTGCCGGATCTTCCGGCACGGCGAATTCGGCTTTGAGTTCGTGGCACAGAAACTGGTCGGCGATCGTCTCGCGGTCGAAGCGATGTTCGATATGAATGTGATCCGAGAGCCGCGCGACCGATTCATTGAAATCGAACTGAAGGGGTCCCTTGCTCTGCAGCTCGACGCGAGCGGGGACGTCAGCATGGGCCAGAGCTTTAGCCGGCGAGCCGAGCTTGATCCCTTTCCAAAGTCCGCCCGGCGGCAAGGCCGCGCTGACCTGTTTGACATAGATCAGTTCCATGTGGTCGAGCAAGCCCCACGGGCCCTCGTCATCGGGACCGGCGTCGAGCAAATCTTGCTTGAGAAAGATCGACAAATCTTTGCCGATGGCGAGGCTGTTGCCGGCGACGATCTGGACATCGTTGTTGGTCCAGATCTTTCTGCCGTCGATGCGGACGTTAGCCGTCTTGAGCGTCCACAGCGGCGGGCCGTTCTGCTGGGGATCGATGCCCGCGATATCGATCGGGCCTTGCAGCAAGCCGCCGGTGACCGGTGGAGTGGAACCGCTGGTGAGGTCCGGCGCTTCGCGGAACTGAATGTCGGCCCCTTGAGGCGCGACGACGACGGCCAGAGTCGAGGTGCGATAGACTCGGCTGGCCGCGGTCAAGTCGCCGACCGCCGCGGCTTTGCCTTCGCGCGATAGCGGCACGATGAGCGTCAGCGGCGCAAGCCGCCACTGGGTGGGGCTGAGTTGTTCGAGCGTTTTGAACAGCAGCGTGCCTTGCTCGGTCTGAAAGACCATCGGCTCGTTGTTCTGCCACGCATCCGGCGGAAAGAGGTGTTGCCACCAGGCGGCCGGCTTGTTGTCGTCAACGCGTGCCTGCGGATCGACCGGATCGCGGGCCGGCGGTTCGAGCAAGGGGACGACCGCCGCGCAGTACGCAGCCATCACAGCACACACGAGGCCAAGGCAGGCTAGATAGCGCTTGAGGGCTGCGGCCATGAAACGAGTACTTCAGTGATGCGTGGAGGCGCACGGTCGTGTGGTGGTTTACTTGCTCGGTGGTTCACTTGCCCGGCGGCTTACTTACCCGGGGGATTTGGCAGACATTCTTCCCAGCGGCCCTTGGCCTTGAGCAAACGCTCGACGAGTTCGCGCACCGCTCCGCGGCCACCGGGAGCCGTCGTGACCCAAGCGGCCGCCTGCCGAACTTCCGCAGCGGCATCGGCAACCGCTACCGGCAAACCGACTTCGTACATGACCGTCAGGTCCTGCAAGTCGTCGCCGATGTAGCAAACTTCGGACGGATCGAGGCGGCTCGCTTGGAATATCTCGCGAGCAGCCGGCAGTTTTTCGGAAAACCCTTGGCGCACGATGTCGATGCTCAGTTCGGCAGCCCGCAGTTTGACCGCCTGAGAATTGCGGGCGCTCAGAATGCCAAAGCTGAAACCGGCTTTCTGCCACAGTTTGATCGCCAAGCCATCGCGCACGAAGAAGACTTTGGTTTCGATCCCATGGTTGTCCAACATGATCGAACCATCGGTCAGCACTCCGTCGACATCCGACAGAATGAAACGAATCGGTTTGGCCAGCTCGGTGTCTCTTGGCACAGTGAAAATCTTTCGACTGGTTATCTCTCGCCGCGGCGAGCTTTCGTGATGGGAACCGAAATCAATTGACCGTCGGCGGTCACGCAGCACTCTTCCGGCGGCTTGGAGCTTTGTTGCAACTGTTCGGCTTGAGCAACCAGGCCGACGACGTCTGTAATATCGATCATGCCGACCGGCGAGCCCTCAGCGTCGACCACCGGCAGTTCGCTGATCTTGAGACTGGCCAGCAAATCGATGGCCGCGGTCAGCGGAGCGCCGCTGTCGATCGTGCGAAACCGAGTCGTCATCACATCGGCGATCGGCCCGTCGAGTTGCGCGCGACGCTTCTGCTCGAGCAGCCGCGCTAAATCGCTGTCGGTAAAGATTCCCACCAGTCGCTTGGAGTCGTCGACCAGCATCACCGCGCCGGTGCGGCGACCGGGACGACCGACGCTCACCAGGACATCGCAGACCACCGTCTGCGCATGCGCCACGCGGCATTGATCGAGGGGACGCATCACTTGATCCACCGGCGCGAGCTTGCGTCCCAAGCTGCCGGCCGGATGATTGCGGGCGAAGGCTTCTCGCGTAAACCCGCGCTCGCGGCTGACCATCAGCGCCAGTGCGTCGCCCAGGGCCAGCATGGCCGTCGTGCTCGTGCTCGGCGCCAGGCCGAGCGGGCAAACTTCGCGCAAGGCGCCCAGGGGCAGCACGATGTCGGCAGCGCTGCCGAGCGTGCTGGTGCGCGAACTGGTGATCGCGATCAGCATGCTGGCCTGAGCTCGCAAGGTCGGCAGCAGCCGATTCAGTTCATCAGTTTCGCCGCTGTAGGAAAGCAGCAGCAGAATATCGTTCGAGTCGACGCGGCCGAGGTCGCCATGCACCGCTTCGGCGGGATGCAAGAAGATGCTCCGCGTTCCGGTCGAAGCGAGCGTGGCGGAGATCTTGCGGCCGATCAGCCCCGCTTTGCCCATGCCGCTGATGACGACTTGGCCGCTGCACCCGAGCACGGCATCGACCGCCTTTAAAAACTCGCCATCGACCACTTCAGCCAAGCGGACAATCGCCTCGGCTTCTCCGTGGAGGATTTCGCGAGCGGCAGCCAGGCGAACGGCTGCGTCGGGCGGAGCGGGAGAAACTGGGCTGGCCGGCAAATGAGCTTCCATGCGTAACATCCATGTCTAACGCGGTGGTAATACGCGCGGGATTCTAGCGAGCCCGAGCATGCGAAGCAATGCAGATCCGCCCAGAGACGCTGGAACCACAAAGACACAAAGACACTAAGAAATCCATTTGGGGCTTTCCTTAGTGTCTTTGTGTCTTTGTGGTTTGATCGGTTTGGCGATTAGCCGTTCCAAGCGCCCAGCGCGAGCGTCACGTTCTGGCCGCCGAAGCCGAACGAATTGTTCAGGGCGACGCGGACCTTGGCCTCGCGAGCCTGATTGGGCACGTAATCCAGATCGCACTCGGGATCGGGGTTCTCGAGGTTGATCGTCGGCGGCACGACGCTGTCGCGCATCGCCAGCAAGCAGACGATCATCTCGGTGACGCCAGCGGCCGCGATCAAGTGTCCCATCATGCTCTTGGTGCTCGAGACGGGTACTTGCTTGGCGCGCTCGCCGAAGACCGCCTTGCAGGCCACGGTTTCGACCTTGTCGTTGACGCTCGTGCTCGTGCCGTGAGCGTTGACGTAGCCGACTTCATCGGCGCTGACGCCGGCATCGGTCAGCGAAGCTCGCATGCAGCCGATCGCCCCGCGTCCTTCGGGATGAATGTCGGTAATGCGGTAGGCGTCGGCGGTGCAGCCGTAGCCGAGCACTTCGCCATAGATCTTCGCGCCGCGCTTCTTGGCGTGTTCGAGTTCTTCGAGAATCACCACTGAAGAGCCTTCGCCTAGCACGAAGCCGTCGCGCAGGCGATCGAACGGCCGCGAGGCCTTGGTCGGATCGACGTTGTTGGTCGATAGAGCGGTCAGCAAGCTGAAGCCGGTCAGGCCAAACGGATGGATCATGCTGTGAGCCCCGCCGGCGATCATGGCATCGACGCTGCCGCGACGGATCAGTTCGGTGGCTTCGCCGACGGCCTGGCTGCTGGCGGCACAAGCGGTGAGGCAGTTGATGTTCGGCCCTTGAACGTCGAACATCGTCGCCAGGTGCGCTGCCGGCATGCTCGGTTCTTGCTCGAGTTCCAGATCGGGATCGAGGATTCTCAGCCCCTCGCCGATGAACGCGTCAAGGTCGAACTGGTTGTCGCGTGCCTGAGCCGCGCAGAGCATCTGGGT
>JBQCEI010000498.1:0-2606 GCA_051960375.1 Aureliella sp.
TAAGTCGCTGGGAATCGACTTCGTTAGCGATACCGAGGTTACAACGGGAGCTTGCTCTTGGATGCGATTTAACGTCGCTGGGAGCTACTTCCTGTCGTGGTATGTGCCTCTACAAAGCACTGCTGCCGTTGGGATCGGCGGAATCGACGGCATTATGCTGATGGGAGACTTTCAGCTCGACTTGGGCCGAACGACGGGGCTAGGCCTCACTTCGTGGGGAGGGGGGCAGCGCATTCGCTTCGCGCACCCTGGCCTTTATACGGCCGTATACTTTCAAACCGTGCTCAACATCACCGGCACGACAACGCTCAAATTCAATATTGACGCGACTGGCGCCGGCCGCCCAAACGGCAGCACGAACTATGGTTATATGGATTATTCGACCACAGTCTATTACGGAAAGACAAGCTGGGACAATGGCCGCTGCGTGATTCGCAAATTCGACACGATGCCGTCGAGCCCGGCGTACTACTCTTAGGCAACCAGGAAGGGAGCCAGCAAACGAAAGCGGCCGAGCGCTCGCAAGGAGAGCCCGGCCGAAACGATTTGAAAACGCTTGGCGGTTCCGCGCTAACGCACGAACAAGTGCATATAGCGACGGCCGTCGCTGCCCATCACCCACGCGGCGCCGGCGAACGTGTAATTCTCATACGTGCAACACGTTCCCCAGCCCCATGACGGTTCGAGCGCGCCGCAGCCGGCGGCTCTGGCCGTTGTACCAGCTGGCACATACTTGAAGTCGTTTGGCAAGTGACCGGCGATGCGCCTTGAAGCTCGGATCTGAGCGCAGCTGGCCGCGGCCGTCGTTAGACCGTCATCGCGTTGAAACGGACGCAAGCCTTTCCGGGCTCGAGCCTGATTGACTTCATCCAGCCCGTCATTCACCGAAGCTGACGATACGTCGACCGGTTGAAGGTACGGGTAATGGAATTGGCCACATCGCGGGCATTGAGCTGATGCGCTGGAGCTCAGCGCGGCGACCGCGATTGCGATTGCAACGCCACTTCGCCACCGGGACAAAGCAAACTCAGCGAGCTTGATAATCGCCAGTGCCACAAGGCCCACGCCGGTTGCGAGAATGGTGAGCGGCCAGAGCACGCCGCATAAAACGCCAAAAATGCCACCTGCAAAGCTCGCCTCGGAAGCATAGGCTTCATCGTGCACCCTGAGGAAGACAGCGATTGCGATCCCGTAGACAAGTGCGGCGATCGGAAGCACCAGCACAAACAACTGTTGAAAGTCTCTTTCGGTCATTTTGTTTCCCTTTGTTGTTTCTCGATAACAGAAATGGCGTGTTCGACAAGTTCAAATCTTCGGACGAACTTTTCTCGATCGTCGCGAGCTGATAGGTAAGCTGCTCTGCAGTCAGTCGCGAGCTGTTCGCACTGGCTCAGCCATTTGGCGGCAAGCTCCGCTTCATTGCCCGCGGCTTGCAGTTTTCTCCGCGCGTCCAGCAACGTCGCGCCGGCAAGCACCATGAAAAACGCGTTGATGAAGCAAAACCAAAATAGCTGGCTGATGCTAATGCGAATCACTTTTGGGGTCTCCTTTCTTGGTTCTCTGGTTATTGATTAGTCGTCTTCGTCTTCCGGCAAGCCGTCCAGCTCTTCAAGCGTGCCGGGGAACCTGTCCCAGTCTTTGGGGAGAGCAACGTTGATGTTTTCAACGAGCACCGGCTGCCCATCGGTGAACGGCGCAAGCTCGCTCGCATAAAGCGAGCTGTCTTGGTCTTTGAGTTGGCCATCCACGTAAAGGGCTTGGTGCATTGAACTGCTGTCGGTTGCGACGGTAATCTTTCGCATGGTTCTAAACTCACTCCGTTTTCTTTGGTTTGGGTTGCTCGATCGAACTGAAATGGGTTGCGTTTACTGAACAGTTTTGAGCGAATCGGTGACCGCGTCTTCGATGCGGCTGCCCAGCTCGGGGCCGAATCCCTTGCCGATGTGCTTGAACCAGAATTGACCGTGCTTTTTCTGAAGCTCGGTCAGATCGCGGACCGTTGGGCAAAGATCGGTCAGCGCAGTGAGCTTCGCGCTGCCAAGGCCTTTGACGTCGCGAACGATCGGCAACAACGGAAGATCGAGGTAGCGTTCCCAGCGATCCGGAGAGACGTCGAGCGGCGATGACTCGGACCCGGACGGCGCGTTGGGCGATTCCCCTTCCTGGCTGCCCTCCGGCTTCACTTCCGGATTCTTCGGATAGCGCGGCCCGTCAAGCTTGAACATGCGAAGCGATTCAAGGCATGAGCGCTCTTCAGCCTTCAGCCCTTTGACTTCGTCTTCGAGCTTCGCACGCTCAATTGAAAGCTCGGTGTAGATGCTCTCGCGTCGCTGAATCTCGATCGCGAAGTTCTCTTCAGCGACCCGGCAAAGATCCGCGTACTCTTCGTCGGTGTACTTCCTCGCCGGCGCGGCCGTGTAAGTCGTCGACTGCTCTTGCGTAGCTCCAGTGTCGAAACTGGTCGTTACCGTCGTCGCTCCGTCGGTGCTCTCGATCGACTGGACGCAGCTCGATACCGCATCGCCCAGCGCTTCGGTGATGCTGGCGACAACGTTAGCGTGCGAAGCCTGAAGCCTTGCTTCAGCGGCCGCTACGGACTTAGCGAG
>JBQCEI010000499.1:0-3724 GCA_051960375.1 Aureliella sp.
AATATTCAATGCTGATCCAGCCAGTGTAGCCGTCCTGCACGAGCAGCTAGAAGATTGACGGGAAGTCGTTGGCCCCTTTGCCGGTGACTCCGTGTTTGAGAAGTTCGGTGTAGCCGGCCGTGCCATCGGCCATTTTGAGATCTTCCATCGTGGTGCCCGGGACCAGATAGCGATCGCTGGCGTGCATGCTCACGACGCGATCAGCCACGCGGCGGAGCAGCTCGACCGGATCGTCACCCGCGACGACAGCGTTGCTCGGATCGTACTGCACGCCGAAGTAGGGCGAGGGAGGGATGCGGTCGAGCAGATCGAGGAACACGTCCATCTTTTGTGCGAACTCGGGATAGAGCCAGTGGCCGTCCTTGTAGTGGTTCTCCAGCCCGAGCACGACGCCGAGCGGTTCGGCAAAAGCGATGCATTCGCGGATCGCGGCGCTCGACCACTCTAGGCCGATATCGCGTGGCACCTGAGGCCAGCGCTGGCCGCTGAGCACTCGGCAGACGGTTCCGGCTCCGCCGAGGCGATGAGCGACCTGGATCATCTGCTTCTGGTACTCGATCGCTTGGCGGCGCTTGGCGGCATCGGGATGCGTGAAGTCGGGCGAGCAGCACAACATGGGCATCTCGAAGCCCGCGTCGCGGATCGCCCTGCCGACGCTGTCGATATAGCCGTCCTCCAAACTCGTGAAAAATCCTTCATACATTTCCAATCCGTCAGCATCGAGCTGCCGGGCTTGCTCGATCCAATCGAAGACGCTCATCGTGCGCTGATGGGAAATGATTTCCAGATAGCACTTCGGAAACGCGCTGATGCGCGGGCGGAGGGTGTTGGCGGACAAAGCGGGAGCCTCTCGTGCACGGTTGTTGAACGAAACGGACGGTTGATGTTGCGATTTAGCGATATGGTACAAGTTTTTGCCAGCCGCAGATCAGCCAGTTGGGCGGGCAAGCTTTCGCGCAGCCTGAAAACCCAACCAAGCGAAGATGTTCTCGGCAGCGACAAAGGAGGGCAATCGTCTGTGGTACATCAGGCCCTGATGTGACCGCACCCGGCAAGCCGGTCGGCCATCACTTCTATCTTTCAAAGGCCGCGAAGCGGCGAAGAAAAGCAGAAGAGGTGGACGGGCACAGTCGGGCGGCTTGCCGGGTGCTGACGGCAGGGGACTGCCGTCCCACAGTTGGGCCACCAGCCTTTCTCGCTGCCTCAAACGGTTGCACTTTACCTGCTCGAGCAAGAGCATTAACTTTGTCGCTTCTTCTAATCAATGCACGTCTTGCAAGGATGGACTACGTGAGAATCGGACTGACTTACGATCTGCGCGCTCAATATCGGACTGAAGGCTATTCGAATGAAGCCGCTGCGAAGATGGACCAGCAGCAGACGATCGCGGCCCTGGCTTCGGCTATCGAAGCCGCCGGGCATCACGTGGTGCGGATCGGTCACGTCCGGCAACTGATCGACAAACTGGCCGCCGGCGAACGCCCCGATCTGGTGTTCAACGTTTGCCAAGGCACGTTCGGCCACTCGCGCGAAGCTCAAGTTCCCGCGTTACTCGATGCGATGAACATTCCCTACACGTTCTCCGAGCCGCTGGTCGCGTGCGTCTGCCTGCACAAAGGCTGGACCAAGTCGCTTCTGCGCGATGCAGGTGTTGCAACCACTGATGCGTGGACCGTCGAATCGGTGGACGATCTCCGCCGCCTCGAAGTTGCTTATCCGGCGTTCATCAAACCGATCGCCGGAGGAACCGGCGCGGAGACGCGGTCGGCGACGAAGGTGGTCGACGCAGCCGGATTGCTCCACGCGTGCAAAGAGTTGCTCAATCAGTTCGGCCAGCCCATCCTGATCGAACCGTACCTGCCGGGGCGCGAGTTCACCGTGAGCCTTCTGGGAAGCGGAGCAGAGGCCGAGGCGGTCGGGACGCTCGAGATCGTCTCGCGCGCGGAAGCTCAGCCGGCCGACAACGTTCCGCGCGGCGAGAGTGATCCACAGGTCGCTCAGGCCCAGCGAACGGCCCTGGCCGCCTGGCGAGCTCTCGGCGGCCGCGACGCTGGCCGCGTCGATCTGCGCTGCGATGCCGATGGAGTGCCTCAAGTCATGCAGATCCATGCGCTGCCGGGCTTGCATCCAACCCGCTCCGCGCTGCCGATGACAGCCGCCGCCGCTGGGATGTCCTACGAATCGCTCGTCGGCCGCATCCTGCAGTCGGCTCTCCAGCGCAGCGGAGTAACCGCCGGCCAGCGCTTGCAACCCCGTCGGCCGCACTTGGCGATCGGCTCGGCCGTCAGCGGAGCGACCGGCCGATAGCGTCGGCTTCGCGGCCACGAGATCGCTCAAGGCCGTCGTCCTCCAGGTACACAACTAATAGCGTTCTTCTATCCATCTAAAAACGCTAGCCCTTAGGCAGCGTTCTGCCATCGCCCTCAGTGGAACCGCGGCTTCCGCGCGGCGGATCCGGCATAGAAGCTGCTCCTTTGTCGCAGTAGCGCGATTTTAACCGCAGCTTAAAGGAAGCGAAAGCAAACCGATACAGAACCATTAGGGAGGAAAATGATGAACATTAAAACGATTCTTTGCGCCGTGCTGGCGGCATGTAGCCTTGGCTACATTGCCAAGCCCTCGAGCGCCCAAGTGGTCGTTACTTCGCCAGTCGTCGTCGAATCGGCTCCGGTCGTGACCTACTCGAGCCTCAGCCCAGTGGTGACAACGAGCCCGGTGGTGACTTCTACACCCGTGGTGACTACCTCGAGCTACTCGACGCTCAGTCCCGTCGTGACGACGACCCCTGTGGTAACGTCCTATTCGACGCTTAGCCCCGTCGTAAGTGCGACGCCGGTCGTAAGCTACAAACCGGTCGTGACGTCATACTCGCCGGTGGTGACGTCGTACTCGGTTCCGTACGTAGCAGCCCGGCCGGTCGTGGTGAGCCCGAAGGTTTATGTGCCCGGCGAGCCGGTCCGCAACTTGATTCGCGCCGTAACGCCTTAGCGGCTTGTTTTCGTCGATAGCAGTGGCTAGATCATCAGCCGGTACGCGCCGTTACCTTCGGTTTGCGCGTGCCGGCTGATTTATTGCGCCTTCACGCACGAGCACGAACACGAGCACGAGCACGAGCACGAGCACGAGTACGAGCACGAGCACGAGCACGAGCACGAGCACGAGCACGAGCACGAGCACGAGCAATCATTGCATAGACTTCTCTCCGCGCTCTCTGCGCCTCCGCGGTAAAAAATCCGCTGCAGTATGGGAAATCACCCGCCATGTCCCGTGCTTGAAAATGATTTACACGCGCCGAGCGGCTGGATAAGCTGTGCGCTTTGGCAGTTCGCCAAGCACAGCCCTTCTTCTGCATGCCAGCCCCGCCTACCTCACTGCAAGGGAAAAGACCATGCTCGCTTCGTCGCGCCGCAGTTTTCTTCGCACGACCGCCCTGGCCGGATCTTCACTTCTGCTGACGGGCACGCGCGCCTCGGGCCGCGTCATCGGAGCCAACGATCGCTTGCGGATCGCCGTGGCGGGCGTGCACGGTCGCGGCCAAGCGCACATCGCCGGTTGGCTCAGCCAGCCGAACGTCGAGATCGCTTACCTGATCGATCCCGACGCCAAGGTGCTGGCCGGCGCCCTGCAGGCGCTCGGTGAGAAGACCGACGGCCGCTTCACGACCAAGGGGGTAGCCGACGTTCGCGAAGCGCTCGAAGACAAGTCGCTCGACGCGATCTCGATC
>JBQCEI010000500.1:0-4730 GCA_051960375.1 Aureliella sp.
CCATGCAGTGGGGCGTCGAATACGCTCGTGAGGGTGTGCGCGTCGTCTCGGTTTCGCCCGGCGCGATCGATACGCCACTGGTGCGAGCGAGCCTCGAGGCTCAAGGGGGCGCGGCGGCGCTGGCCAATCGGCACCCTCTCGGCCGGATCGGCCAGCCCGAGGAAATCGCCGCTGCCGTCCTGTGGCTTTCCAGCGAGGACGCGTCGTTCATTACCGGCACCGACCTGGCGGTTGATGGCGGACTGGGGGCGTTCGGGGCGTTCGCCGACCCGTATTAGATTTTTTTACCGCGGAGGTCGCGGAGAGCGCGGAGAGCGCGGAGGAAGCTGGTCAAAGGCATGCGTACAGGCGGCGTGATATTTCGCGAAGGTCTTCGTCGCTGATGGTCAGCGCAGGCAGGAAGACGATGCGCGTCGCGAAGGGGCCGCTGTAGTGAATCAGCAGGCCGGCGGCTACGCATCTTTCCGCAACGCGGCGAGCTTCGGCGGCAGCCGCCGCGCGATCGGGCAGGCAGTTGATGAATTCTAAAGTCGCGCTGGCTCCGCAGACTTCCACGCGAGCCGCTACATAATCTTCACCGCGACAAGGACGCGATGCGAGCAGCGCCTGCTCGAGAGCCCGGCCGATCTCACTTGCTCGCTGCAACCATGGACCATGCTCAAGTTCGTCCATCACTGCCAAAGCGATGGCGGTCCCGAGCGGGCTGGCGGCAAACGTCTCCGATTCGCTTCCTGTCGGCAAGGCATCGAGCACTTCGCCGCGGCCGACGACCGCTGAGATGGGCGTGATGCCTCCTCCCAAGCTCTTGCCGAGCACGACGAGGTCGGCGCTCCAGCCTTGCATGCGCGAGAGCAACCATCCCCCCGCTCGGCCGAGCCCCGTTTGCACCTCGTCGGCGATCATCAAGATGCCATGCTTGTCGGTGAGCTCGCGAACCCGCCGCCAATACACAGCCGGCGGCGCGATGTAGCCTCGCGCTCCGAGCGCCGGCTCAGCGATCACCGCCGAGATGTTGGATGCTTCTTGCTCGAGCCACTCGAGCAGCGAACGCTCGCAGGCGATGTCACATCCTGGATACGTCAGCCCAAGAGGACACGCCGCGCAGTATGCGAATTCGTCGGCCGGTCGGCGCACGGCCAAACTTGCAACCGGTTCGAGGCCGGCGACGCGCGGCGTGTCGCTAAGGAAACTGCTGGCCAGGCTGCGACCATGATAGGCCGGAGTAAGCGACACGATCTTGCCCGGCCGGTAGCTGACCACTGCCTTCCAAGCCGTCTCAACGGCTCGCGCGCCCGAGGTGTTGAAGATGACCTTGTCGCGGCCGCTCACGCCGCAGTGCTCGATCAAGCGCTCGGCCAACGCCGCTCGGCCCGGATGCGGTAAGCCGGTCAGATGTGTCAGCCGCGTCAGTTGTTCTTTGGCGGCGCGGACCAGCGGCGGATAAGCGTGGCCGAAGTTGGCCGCTGAGTAGCCGCATGTCAGATCGAAGTACTCGCGCCCCGCTGCATCCCACACGCGGCAGTGTTCGCCGCGGACGATCACCGGCCCGAACGCCGGATCGCTGGTTCGCTGAGTGACGCTGGCCAGAACGCGGCGCTCGCGAGCCAAGGCCGCAGCGTTGGGATCTTCGGCGCTTGGGTCCTGCAACATCGGTGCGCCTGCCGGCTACACGTTGAACAGGAAGTGGCAGATATCGCCGTCCTGCATGACGTACGTCTTGCCTTCGGTGCGCAGCTTGCCGGCGTTGCGAATCTCTTTCTCGCTCTTGTACGTCTCGAGGTCTTCCAGCGTGTAGATTTCGGCGCGGATGAAGCCGCGTTCAAAATCGCTGTGGATCACGCCAGCAGCTTGTGGAGCGGTTGCGCCGACCGGCACCGGCCAAGCGCGAACTTCTTTTTCGCCGGCCGTGAAATAACTCTGCAGGCCCAGCGTGCGATAGGTCTGGCGAGCCACCGCGGCTAGCGCGGGCTCGGACAGACCGACTCCTTCGAGCATCTCGGTGCGGTCGGGCTCCTCCAGTTCGGCAATCTCGGCTTCCAGCTTGGCGCACACCGGCACGACGCTGGCTCCCGCTTTCTCGGCAAACTCGCGAACCGCGGCCACGAGTGGGCTGGTGCCGTGGATGTCGTTCTCATCGACGTTGGCGATATACAGAATCGGCTTGGCGGTCATCAATCCGAAGCTGGCGATCGACTTGGCTTCGGGTTCGCCCAGCGTCAAGCTGCGCAGCGGCTTTTGTGCGTTGAGGTGCGACAGACAGGCGTTGATCGCGGTCACACGAAGCTTGGCTTCTTTGTCGCCGCTCTTGGCCGCCCGCTCGGCTTTGGGCAGCGCGTTTTCCAGCGCCTGGATGTCGGCCAGCATCAGCTCCATCTCGATCGTCTCCATGTCCGAGACCGGATTGACTTCGCCGCCGACGTGGATGACATCCGGATCGGTGAAGCAGCGGACCACTTGCAGGATGGCATCGACCTGGCGGATGTGGCTCAGAAACTTGTTGCCCAGCCCCTGCCCTTCGCTGGCCCCTTTGACGATTCCCGCGATGTCGACGAGTTTGAGCGCCGACGGGATGACCTGCTTGGGTTTGATGTACTGCGTGATGCGCTCGAGCCGGCTATCGGGAACGCTGACGATGCCTTCGTTCGGTTCGATCGTGCAGAAGGGATAGTTGGCTGCCTGAGCACCTTGAGTGCTGGTCAGCGCGTTGAAAAGTGTGCTTTTGCCGACGTTGGGCAGTCCAACGATGCCTGCTTCCATAGTTCTCAGAACGCCATTTCAAAATAAACTCAAAACCAACCCGAGCACCGCCACCCGAAGCTCTCCGGGCTACGAGATTCTAGAGCCAATCGCCCGCCCTGGGCAGGCGGTCTAGCGGCATTCTTCTCCGCGCCTTTACTCGTTCCCAGGCTCTGCCTGGGAACGCACTGTCTTGGAGGCTCTGCCTCCGAGCACCTGCCAAGAAGGCCCGCCTGCTTGCCGGGTTCTGCGAGGCAGAGCCTCGCGGGCAGTGCGTTCCCAGGCGGAGCCTGGGAACGAGTTCGGTTTAGCCGTCGAGCATCTTGGAGAGCGCGGCCAGCGAAGTGTCCCAGCCCCAGTCGGCCGCGCTGGCGGTTTCCCACCAGGCCATAAGGATCTCAGCCAGCGGAGCGATGCGTTCTTCAGGAGTCCGCAGCCAGAGCGCCAGCGCCAGCTCGATCGTCTGCGGGGCGAGCTGCGTCACTTGCAATTCTTCGGCCGCATGAATGATCGCCGGCAGCAACGCCAGTTCCGCGACTTCGGCCAATCGATGCCCGTGCACGTTCTCACTGTAGACGGGCCGGTCGAGATTCAGTTGCCCGAGCAGCCAAGCCAAGCGCAGCGTCTCGGGCAAGCGCGGATCGACGTCGGTCAGCAAGGCTTCGATGTGCACGCGGTTGGTCAGCAGATGAGCCGCTCCGTCGCCGCCCACGACCGGTTGCACGAGCGAGATTGTGGCCGAAGGGACGATGAAGTCGGGATCGGTAATGTTGCCGAGCATGCGCAGCAAGCCCGGCCCCCGAGCCTCCCAGACTCCTTGCATAGGACCGACGCGAAGAGCCAGTTCCTCGAGCATCCTCGGAAAGCGGCGGCGCATGACCGCTTCGCAAGCGGCTACCGCTCGAGCCAGCTCGGCCGTGGAACTGGCCGACGGTGTGCCCGGCTGCAAGCGGCTGAGCACGCGCTCGGCGAGCTGTTCGTTGGAGGGAAACTCGGCCGACAAGGCGAGCAACTGTCGCCAAAACATCGACGCGGGTACCCCGGCCTGACGGGCCAACCGGTCGAGCTCCGTGGCCGCAGGCGCTAGCTCCTCAGCCAGAGCCGGATCGACAAACCGCTTGCCGCTGGCCAGCGCCCAAGCGGCATGCATCGCGCTCAAATCAAAACTCGGCTGCCACCGCAATTCCATCCCAGCCCCTCGTTTTTCTGACGTCGTGTGGCACTGGCTATGCCAGTGTCTTTTTGTTTCGAAGTATCAAAGCTAGGGGCGGGGCAAAACATTCCAATGTCTAGGAATTCAACGGCACTATTAGCATGCTCGGTCGGGCATTCCTGCAGACTTCGAAGTGGGAAACACTGGCAGAGCCAGTGCCACACCACTCCGCGGTAAAAAAGAACCCGGCGACTATGCCCCTTTGCCGGTCATCTGCTCGGAGATCCACGTCTCCAATTCTTGCCAGTCGACTGGCGGCAGCTTCGACAAGTCGGGCCTCAGGCGGACCGCGTCGTGGATGTACACGTGATGAATGTCGCTCTGCGATTTCGACGTGTTCCAGTGGACCAGCACGCGGACGCACATCGGCAGCGAATTGGGCACTTCGATCTCGTAGCCGCACAGCAGCGGCACTTCCAACCAGCCGAGTTGGCGAGCGGCCAGTGCGGGAAACTCGGCATTGATGTCTTTGGTTACGGTGAACACCGCGCTGGCGATGTCGCCAATGGCCATGGCGTTGCGTCGAACCATCAGCGCTAGCATTTGGCGTGTCGCAGTGAGAATAGCTTCGCGAGAATTGGCGGAAATGGTGGTCGCGCCGCGGACACCTCGACAGACCGGGGACATAGGAAGTCGATCGCTTTCTGGGGCTACAGGTGAAAAAGTTTGCAAGGACGCTGGGCAAGTGGATCAGCCGGCCGCGGCTGAATTACGCCCCGGAGGGGCCGTCGTCACTTACCCCGGGCGGAAGCCCCCGGAACAAACGACCTGGAGGGGTTTG
>JBQCEI010000501.1:0-6206 GCA_051960375.1 Aureliella sp.
GCTTCGCCGAAGATCGACAAGCTGACTTTGTCGACCTTGAATTCCGGAGGCTTGGCCATTCCATGGACAAACACCTCATAATCCTTCAGGAAGGCTTTCCCGGCGGCGCGGCTCAAACGAACCTGCCCCATGAGGTTTACCAGATCGCAGAGCTTGTACTCGCCGTCGGCTTGTTCGAAAAGGAGCAGCATGTAGCCGGCGCGCGGCGGCATGATGCCTGCCGTGTCGGGGCGAGCCGGTTCGTGAACCGAGCCGAAGTCGCCTTTGCGGCGTTCTTTAAACAGATCGCCGGCGGAGCCAATGAATTCATCGAATGAAATCAGCGGCACTAACGTCTCGAGCACTTCATCGCGGTTGATGAATTTTCGCGGCGGCTGGGGTTCCGCATAGTAACGCACGACGACCGCCGGCTGATCTTCATAGACCGACTTGCCCAGCACTTGCCAATGTCGCAAAGCCGCATTGCCGGGAGTGCTTTCGAAGGACCGCTTGCCGAAATGGCCGAGCACTTCTTTGGCGGTCAAGCGTTTTTCGATCGCCTCGGCCGAGCCCTTCGGTCCGCGCAAATATTTATTAAAAAGTTTTTCATCAACCAATCGCATGGCTCCCGAACTGTCGGGCACGCTGGCTCGCTCGGCAAACTCTTGAGCGATCCGCAACATCGGATCGGCGATGGCACTGTCCATCGGTTTCACGGGCGCGGGGACGGCGGCAGCCTCAGAGTTGCTGGAAGGGGCAGCACCCTTGTCCGCTTGAGCTCGCCCGCCGGCGGGTGGCAGCGCGTTGCCGGCTACGGGAACGAACGCGTCTTCGACTCCACCGGAGTCCAGCAGCGACCATATTCCGACCGCGCACAAGCAGACCACTGCAATGCCCAAGACCGACGAAACGATCCACACCAGCGGCCCAAAGCCTCGCGACGGCTGGCGAGGGGGAGCCCAAGCGGCCGGTGACATGTTCGGTGAAGCGAATGTTTGCGGCGGGAAACTCGGCGGCGTGAAACTCGGCGTAGCAGGAGCGGGCGACTCAGGAATCGGCAGCGCATCGAGCGGCTGTGCTGTGGGAGACTCGGGCACGTGGACCGCGGTCCCGCAGTTTGGGCACGTGATCCATTTGCCCGCCGCACTCGAGCTGACTTGCAACGTCTTTCCGCACTCGCACTGGAATCGGATCTTCATGGTGTGCATTCAAAAATGGGAGGGGCACCTTGTGAGAATACTGCACCGCTGGCCCAGCGATCTTAGCTGCTCGGGTGGCCGCTGAAAAGCAATTCATCGGACAAGACGTTAAGCGAAAGCAAAGACACTGCGGCCAACCGCCCGATTTCACCGAGGCGGTAGACCTTGAGGCTGTCATCGTGCCCGTGCCGTAACGAAATCTACGGATTGGAGCTGACTAGCCCAACAGATACCGCATCGCCGATGCGACTCCCAGCGTCACTTCGGTCATGCGCGGGTAATCGAGCGTTTCGGGGGTGTCCGATGCTTGGTGGTAATTGGGATTGCGCAGGAAGCTGGTATCGGTAAGCATCAACGCTGGATAGCCTTGATCCCAGAAGGAACTGTTGTCGCTTAATCGAATCTCGTTAATCTTCTCAGGCAAACAAATGGAGAATAGCGGCATGGTGCGAGCGCCTCGTTTGAAACCGCGCCGAAACCTCCAGCACAATTTCCACGAAGAAGTATTGCCGACGGCAGCCAGGAAATCGCCGCGCCGCGGGAAGAACCGGCGCAACCACCTGGGGATCAATGGAGGCACCGCTTGAGAGCCTGCGGCAGTACTGTAGTATCCAACCATCTCGAGGCAGAGCATGCCGACGATCTTGTCACCGCGCATGCGCGATTGGCGGGCGTGGTATTGGCTGCCCATGGAATCGAGGTTGAAGTAAGGCGGTTCTTCACAGGCAAACGCAACGTACCGAACCGTTCGCTTGCTTCGATACTCTGTGAGCAGCCGACTGACTTCCAGCAAGACAGCGACTGCGGATGCGTTGTCATCCGCTCCCGGCGTTGTCGACACCGTGTCGTAGTGGGCGCCCAGGAGAATTACTTCATCGGGCCGCTTGGTTCCGATCCTCTCGACTACGATATTCGCCGCCTGGTCGCCGAGAGCGTCGTAGGTTTCTCGGCGAGTCTGATAGCCCATATCGGACCACTGCCGTTCGATATACCCAATGGTCGCCTGAATGGTTTTAGGCTTTTGCAGTGTGCGAGCCCCGATCAAACCCGCCAGTCGATCGACATGCAATCGCAGGCTCGACTCGATCTGGCACTTGTCGTCGTTCATCGGTGAGGTGGCTCCTGGCCTATGGCTCCGAGTATGAGAGTTGAAGCTGGCCACCGTGGGCTATGGCTGTCTTACCGGAAGAATACTTGGCTCGACGCTCTTGGGGTCAGCCATTCCCTGTCGTCAATCGCTCGCTCAGTTCGTCGCTGAGCGCTTGCCAGATTTTCGGGCGGCTGAAATGTTCTGCGAGCACAGCGATTTGCATGCGGTCAGAATACTGAAACAGGGCGTAGTTTTCCGTCAGTTGAATGCTCTGAAAGTCGGCCAATAGAATCTCCATGGCCGTCTGGCCGCTGGCGTAGATAAGGCGGTCAGCGAGCACCCATCCCCACACATACATAGCTTCTTGCCGCCCGACTCTCCGATAACGCCGTAGGCACCAAAGGCCGATCACCAGGCAGGTCACGCCGATCAAGCTGAACAGAGCCAGCATCGAAGGCTTGATCAGCGCGAAACAAATAATCAGTCCCGACGTGTAAGTCAGAGCCACGACGAGCACTTGTATCTCTTCCCTCAAGTTATAAGGGGCTGTAACGACCAGCGAGCCGGCGAAAAAACGCTCATTATCAGCCTTCTGGCGGAACGTTCGAGCAGACGACTGAATCAGTTCTTCTTGCGTCGATGCGCTCCGGGCGTATCGCTTGATCATCGCCCGGGCATAGAGCGGTGAATAAGCGAGGAATATGTCGCCCGTCAATGCGAGATAGCGGACTGGATCGCGACTGGTGGGCACCCTCAGACCGCCAGGTCTTACCGCGGTTTCTGCGAGACTCAGCCAGCTAAACCAATGCGTGATCTTGCCATCGTAGAACGTCAGGCCGTGAGGCTGAAATGCTCCTCGAGCAACACCCAATAGATCTGGGTTGGCGTTCAGGTACCGCCGCGAGCGACTGGCAGGGTTGACTAACCAAATGGCGCCGTAGAGAGTACCGCACCACACTAGCAGCCATCCGATTATAGGAATCGTTGCCAGCCAGTTGCCATCGACAAAAATCTGGAAGCCCAGCACTGCAACGAGCACAGCGGCTCCCAGCGGCAGCAGTAACAACAGCGCCCACACCATGATCTGGTCACTGCTGAGCGGAAGCAAGCTGCGGTAACCAGCCTCGGTGATGACGCCATCGAATTTCAGAAACTCATCTTCCTCGAAGGTAAACGCTTCCGATGCCAGTGCGGCATAGGGATTTGATGAGCTCAACGGTTCAGGCATGATATAAACGCTTGGTTCGGGTTTTGGGCTGCGAGAAAGGTGGCGAGCCCAACTGTGGGACGGCAGTCCCCTGCCGTCAGCACCCGCCGAAAAGCTCCGCCGGCGCCTTGCATGTTCTTCGCAAGCAAGCTCTCCCGCGCAAGCTCTGTGTGGCAAGCCTGCTTGCCGGGTGCGGTCACATCAGGGCCTGATGTACCACGTACGATTGCCAACTTTTGCGGCCGCTGAAACTATAAACGCTCGGTTTGGGTTTTTGGGGCTGCGAGAAAGTTTGCGAGCCCAACGTGGGACGGCAGTCCTCTGCCGTCAGCACCCGCCGAAAAGCTCCGCCGGCGCCTTGCATGTTCTTCGCAAACAAGCTCTCCCGCGCAAGCTCTGTGAGGCAAGCCTGCTTGCCGGGTGCGGTCACATCAGGGCCTGATGTACCACAGACGATTGCCGACCTTTGCGGCCGCTGAAACTATAAACGCTTGGTTTGGGTTTTGGGGGCTGCGAGAAAGATGGCGAGCCCAACGTGGGACGGCAGTCCTCTGCCGTCAGCACCCGCCGAAAAGCTCTGCCGGCGCCTTGCATGTTCTTCGCAAGCGAGCTCTCCCGCGCAAGCTCTTCTTCTCTTCGGCCGCTTGGCGGCCCTTTGGAAAACGAGTGGGTGCCGACCGGCTTGCCAGGTTCTGCACATCAAGTGCCTGATGTGCTACATTCGGCTAGTAGTCGCTTGCGCTGCCCAAAACTCCATCGACCGTGCATTACTAGGCTGCGAGAAAGTTTGCGAGCCCAACGTGGGACGGCAGTCCTCTGCCGTCAGCACCCGCCGAAAAGCTCCGCCCGCGCCTTGCATGTTCTTCGCAAGCGAGCTCTCCCGCGCATCGCGGGCCATGTGTGCCAAGTCAAGCCGGCCCCTATCGTGCTGGGGCGAACCGATAGGAATGGATTCGGTGGTCGCCGCGCAGCACTTGTCCGCCGAGACGCTCCATGTGAAGCGAGCGAAGCCAATCGTCGTTTGCACGCAGTCGATGCGAGATGCTGGTGATCGCGTTGATCTTGTCCGAGGTCGGGTGAGAATACCGCCAGGTGCAGGTCGCCGTTCCTTTCCGTGCAGAAGTCGACGTGGATGCGATAAGGAAGATTCTCAAGCTGCTCTGCGACGATGTCCAGCACCTCGAGATTGCTAATCCGAGGGCGTTTCGCAAACCAGCTGAATTTCCGACTGCGCAGCGCATCGCGAATGTCGCGTCCCCCCGCACCCCGCGTTGTCAGGAAGGGTAGAAAACCGTATTGCATCGCTTTCCCTCCACGATTCCAAGTTCACAATCATACGCGGCTCGCATACCGTCTCGCGAGCTGCACAGAGCAGTACTGCGGCCGGGCAACTGAGCCGGAGCAGTGAGAACGCTTCGATCAAGGAAAAAGGCAGTCCGAGATTTGGCACATCCGCGTGCGTTTAAGATCGTTGAATAGATAAAGTCGATTGTATCGCAAGCCGGCCGGGCTTCACGTGATTTCTCTTCCGCCGCAGCGGCCGAAGGCAAGTGAAGAGCAGGACGGGCAGAGTGGGCCGCTGGGGCGGGGGCTGACGGCAGAGGACTGCCGTCCCACAGTTGGCCTCGTTACTTTCTGAGCGGCTTACAATCTTTATGTACGATCTGCGCTCCGCGCACTTCCGCGGCAATAACGAACATGTAGTTGAAAAGGGCGGCTTGAAGATGCGATCGATTGTGTTGGTGAAGCTGACGGTTGCATGGCTGAGCGGCTGGCTGTGGGCAAGCGCGTTGGGCCAGGAACTGCCGAAACTGGACAAGGTGGTCGAGAGCCGAAAGGACGTTTGGGGCGAGGCGGCGATGGCCGAGCCGAACGGGGCGAGCTATGAGTTCTTTCGCGACTTGCTGCCGCCGCCGCGGTATGTCAACGCCGACTTTCGGTATTATCCGCTGGTGCTCAGCCCGCCGCGCTCGCGAGTGAAAGCCCGGCTGATCTCCAACGGCAGCGGCGTGAACCTCCGCGGTGGAACGCGGAGCTGGAAAGATGTCGGCACGCCGGTGACGTTTCGCGTCGGGCCCGACGAGTTTCGCTGGGGCGATCTACAGGACCGCGTCTCGCATCCGACACTGGCCGAAGGCTATCTGCCGATTTATGCCATCGAGTATCGGCATCCGTATCCCGTGCAGAGCGAAGGGGCCGTGCCGCTGCGGCAAGTGCCAGCGAAGCACATCGATGAAGTCTATCGGCTCGAAGCGTTCGCCAGCACCGATCCCGAGTTCGCGGAGAACGGCTTGGTATGGGTGCGATTTTCGCTCGCTGCTGGCAGCAAGGGCTTGATCACGCTGGATGTCGACGGCGGGCCCGGGATAAAGTTCGTTGAAAGATCGCTGCGCAGCGCCGAGGGCAAGACGCTGGTGCGGTGCGACGCGAACTGGAAATGGAGCCGCGGCCGCTTGTCGGCGCAGCTCGCCAGCGGTACTTCGGCCGTGGTGGCCATCGCCACCGAGCCGCTTGCCGATGGCGCGGATGTAAAGTGCGATGAAGCGGCCTACCAAAGCCAGCGCACGCAAGCTCGCCACACTTGGGATGAGATCGTCGCGCAAGCCATGCAAGTGGAAGTGCCCGAGCCGCTGGTGCAGAGCGCTTGGCGCAATTTGATCATTCAGAACTTTGCGCTGCTCAGCGGCAATCGCATCTTCTATAGCGCGGGCAATCAATACGAACAACTCTA
>JBQCEI010000502.1:0-2584 GCA_051960375.1 Aureliella sp.
GCCTACGCTTGCCTCTCCGGGGCGGAAATTGCCATGGGCCTGCTTCGTCCCCGGGGCTTCCGCCCCGGGCTACTGACGACGGCCCCTCCGGGGCGAATCTGAGCCGCTGTGCTTTTGCGCTGCGCAACGAGACTTGCTTCTAGCTATCCAAACCATCACGTAGTTTTTATCAGGCCAGGGGCCGGGGTGAGGGGTCTTCCGAACCCGCCCTGAATGCAGGAGCGAACCGACTGGGAAGCTTGGTGAAATTGCGCCAAAAAACGCTGTTGGCAGGAAATGGTCGAGCCTGCTAATATGTTCGCTGCCGTGGGAAGGCTCTCGACACCCAGCGAGTTCTGCGGCGCAATCAGGGAGGATTTGCAAAAATGGCCAAGGAATCGTTTCGCTTCATCCACGCCAGCGACTTTCATCTCGAGCGTCCGATGCAGGACGTGCTCGATTTGCCCGATCATCTGCGGCGGACTCTGGTCGATGCTCCCTGGAAAGCCGCCGCGGCCGTATTCGAACACGCGCTCGTTGAAAACGTCGATTTCGTCGTTCTCGCCGGCGACTTGCTCAACCCCGTTTCCGCCGGCGCTCAAGGCATCGCCTTCCTGCTCGATCGCTTTGAAGAGCTAGCCGCTCGCAACATTCAAGTCTACTGGGCGGGCGGGGCGGCCGATGATCCCGATCGCTGGCCCGAAGCGGTCGCGCTGCCGGAGAACGTACACACATTTTCGAAGCGGCAAGTCGAGCCGGTCGTCTTTCGCCGCCACGGCAATCCGCTAGTTACGCTGCTGGGCCGCAGCAACGACGGCGCCGAATCGATTCGCGCCGCCGAGTTCGATCACGAGCCCGATGACAACTTCGCCATCGCGGTCGCTTACGGTCAAGCCGATGTCGAAACGCTCGTCTCGGAGCGCATCGATTACTGGGCCCTCGGCGGTCGCCATCAGGGCGAAGTCCTTTCCGCTCAGCAGCCCTGCATTCGCTACTGCGGTTCGCCGCAAGCCCGAGCGCTCGCTGAGCCCGGTGCTCACGGTTTTGTGTTGGTCGACGTCGATGCGCAGCGGAACTTGCAGATGCATCAGATAGAGATCGACTTGGTTCGGACGACGATCCAGGAGATCGACGCCGAGGATGTGGCGCTGGGACGCGACCTGCGGCAGCTGCTCGCGCGGCGGGTGGCTCGCGTGCAGAGCGAAGCGGCCGGCCGGCATGTTTTGGTGCACTGGCGCGTGCACATGGACTTGGAAAACGCGAGCGTCGTCGGGCCCAGTGCGCTCGAGGAACTGCTCGCCTGGCTGCGCCGCGAATTTGGACACGGGTCGCCCGCGTGCTGGTCGACCGACATCGAAGTTTTGCCTCCGAAGCAACTCCCTAAGAAGTGGCAAGACGAAGACACGATCCTGGGCGACTTCCTGCGCGTGGCCTCCGGTCATCGCAAGAACGCGGCCAAGGATTTGAATTTGAAGCCGCTGGTGGATGCGGAAACGCCCGGCAGCGCCCATTGGATGGCGGCCTTGCTTCCGGCTGATTCAGCCGCGCAACTGGCCATGCTGGAGCGATCGACGCTGCTGGGCGTCGACATGCTGCGCGGCCACCAGATCGACTTGCTGGCGCCGACGCGCCGCTACGGAGGACTCGAAAAATGAAAATCAAGGATGCACAGGTCGACGGGTTCGGCGTCTGGTCAGGTCTGACCGTCGACTCGCTGCCCGACACGATGAGCGTGTTTTACGGCCCGAACGAAGCCGGCAAGACGACGCTCATGCAGTTCCTGCGGACGATGTTCTACGGCTTCACCCCCGAGCGCCGCCAGCGGTACTTGCCGCCGGTCTACGGTGGCAAGCCCGGCGGAGCGATTCGCGTCACCGGCCCCGGCGGCGGTTACGAAATCGCGCGTCGCGCCCAGCTCGATCAGGGAGGCGTCGCCGGCCAGTTGGCGGTGACCGGTTCCGACGGCCTCTCGCAGGGACAACATCGCCTGTCGATGCTCATGGGCGGCATCGATGAAACGATCTTCACCAACGTCTTTGCCATCGGCCTCCGCGAACTGCAAGAACTCAGCACGCTGGACGATACGGCCGCAGCCGATGAACTCTACAAGCTCTCGAGCGGCCTGGATCGCGTGTCGCTGGTCGACGTGACACGGCAACTTCGCGCCGCTCGCAGCCAAGTCGTCGGCATCACGCCCGAAGCGGGACAGATGCAGCAGCTGATGCTCAAGCGCGAGAAACTGCGCGATGAGATCGAAGCTCTCACGGGTCGCGGCCGCCGCTGGGCCGAACTGGCCGCGCTGCGTGCGACGCAGCAAGGCGAGCTCGAAGAACTCAAGGCTCGCATCGAACAGTGGGAACTCGAGTCGCGCACGTTTGAAGTCGCCATTCAAGTGCGTCCCACGTGGCAGCAACGCGCCTCGCTGGCCGAGCAGATCAACGCTCTGGCCGCTCGCACCGATGTTCCCGAATCGGCCGCTGAAAAGCTCAAGCAGATCAATCAAGAGTCGACCGATCGCCAAGCGAAGCTGGTCGAGCTCAAGAAGCAGCGCCGCGCACTCCGCGAACGCTCGCGCAACTTGCCGATTCGCACCAGCCTGATGAAG
>JBQCEI010000503.1:0-6568 GCA_051960375.1 Aureliella sp.
AGGCTCCGCCTGGGAACGCACTGTCTTCGAGGCTCTGCCTCGCCGCACCCGGCAGAAAGGCAAGCCGCTGTGGCAGGTTCTGAGGAGGCGGAGCCTCCAAGACAGTGCGTTCCCAGGCAGGAGCCTGGGAACGAGTTAGACGCGGAGAGCGCGGAGGAGCGGAGAGGCTTTCTTGACGCTTTCGAACGCCCCTAGTAAACTCCAGCGTTGATGGCTGGTCAGCGCCCCGCCTTGGCATTCCATTCGCTGACCAGAGAAAGACGGACGAGCAGCCCAGTAATCAGGTCAAGGGTGGCCGGCGGCTGCGGTCCCACTGATTCCCACCTCCGAAGAAACATGGTCGTTGGAGCGACCCCCGCCATTTGTTGATCCACACGTGATTTGCCCAGTCCATCGCTAGCCATTGATGGCGACTGGCCCGGTCCGGTCGTTTCGTTGACTCGCCTTCCTCCACTCAAATGCGAGCAACGACGCGTCGCGGAATGGATGAGTCGCCGCCTGGCGGACGTGCCAGACCGACGTGCCAAATGGATGTGCCCGTGCAAACCCCTTCCCGCTTGATACCCTCCATTCGGGCGCGACACCCCAGATTGCAGCAGCCGCTTTTGGCGAGCGGCCTCCTGCTGTCAATTGGGAGACTCGACGCCACGCTTTGCTGAGAAGTGACGCCATGCGCAAATCAACGATTCTGTTTGCCGTCTGTCTGAGCACCACGGCTGGTATGTGCGACCTGGCCGGCGCGCAGACCGCTCCGTCCGCCAGCGATGCCAAGCCCGCCATTTCTGCTCCAGCTCCTGCTGTTCCGGCACCTGCTGCTGTTCCGGCTCCTGCCGCTCAAGCCTCTACCCAGGCTTCGGACGCCTCGGGCAACGGCGCGGAGAACGCTACTTCGGCCGACTTTGCTAGCAGCGTTGATCCCTCGAAGCGAGTCGTGCTCAACTTCCGCGACGAAGAGTGGTTGCCGGCTCTGGAGTGGCTGGCCGGCCAGCTGAATCTGAACCTCGATTGGCAGACGCTGCCCGAGGGGAAGCTGAGTCTCTTCAGCACCAAAGACTATGCGATCACCGAGGCGGAAGATCTGATCAACATGCAGTTGCTCGCCCGCGGCTACACGCTGCTCAAGCGCGGCGAGATCCTCCGGCTAGTGCCGCTGAAGGATATCGATATCACGCTCGTGCCGCGCGTAACTCCCGAGGAGCTCGAGGGGCTGCAAAAGCACCAGGTCGTGCGCGTATCGATTCCGCTGGAATGGATGGTGGCCGATCAAGCGGCAACCGAATTCAAGCCGCTCTTGAGTCCCTACGGCCAGATGTTTCCGATGACGACGAGCAATCGTTTGGAAGTGCTCGACGCGGTCGTCAACCTCCGCGAACTGGTGCGGCTGCTTCAGCGAGCCGAGTCGGATGACGGACGCCGCGTGCGGGTGATGGAGTTCGTGCTCAAATATCGTCGAGCCGCCGAGGTCGCCATCCAGGTGCGCGAGCTGCTCGGACTGCCCGCCGATGGCCGGCCGCCGCGCTCGACGCAGACTCAGTTGGATATCGAGCAGGCCAAGTTCCGCGCCGAAGCGGTCAAGCAGCTCGGCACCAATGCTCGCGATTTGATCGCCGAGAAAAAGCCCGACACCTTCCTGGTCGTCAACGAAAAGGACAACAGCATCGTCGTCAACGCGCCCCCCGACAAGCTCGAGATGGTGCGACAAACGATCGAGACGCTCGACAAGCCGCTGCCGCCGAGCGAGTCGTCCTGGCAGACCGTCACGCGGATCAAGGTGCATCCGGTCGATGGCTTCGATCCCGAGACGATCACCAAGTTGTTGCTGACGCTGCAAGAGAGCGGCAACCTGTCGAAGGATGCTCGCATCCAGCACGAACAGGCTTACAACCGAATCATCGCGTTTGCTTCGCCCGAGGATCAGCTGACGATCGCCAATCTGATCGAGAGCTATCGGGCCGAGAAGCGTTCGGCGACCGTCATCCCGCTGACGACGATCAGCCCCGAGTACGCGGTGAAGGCGGTTCAGTTGATTCTGAAAAATCCCGAGCGTCCTTCGACGACTCCGGGCGTGGCCAGCGACGGCCAGTTCCAGATCGAGGCCGATCCGGACAATGACCGCTTGCTGGTGTGGGCGACCCCGGGCGAACTGAAAGAGGTTCGCGAATTCCTCGAGAGCTTAGGCGAGACGCCGGACGCGGCCGATTCGCAGGCTCAAATGCACGTCGTGAAAATCGGAGCCGCGGAAGTCGAAGCGGTGACCGGCCGGCTGAAGCGCGTTTGGGACGATGTCAGCGAGGCTCCGCTGGTAATCGAGCGCAAGGCGGAGGTCAACAACGCCCCCGCAGGCGCCGGTGCCTCAAGCTCAAGCGAGCGCGCCCCCGCCGCTGACGCTAAGGCCGACGAAGAGGCTCGCGGTAACTTCAAACTGGTGTCGAGCAAAGGCAAGGGACAGCAAGCAGGCGAACAGGAAAACGCTCAGCAACCTGCGGCTGGCTCGGCTGACCAGGCCAGCGAGCTGCCGCCGGTGCGGATCATCCAAGGCCAGAAAGGCGACGTGGT
Source organism: Aureliella sp. (assembly GCA_051960375.1). Lineage (GTDB taxonomy): Bacteria > Planctomycetota > Planctomycetia > Pirellulales > Pirellulaceae > Aureliella. The sequence continues at coordinate 2,557 of JBQCEI010000503.1, forward strand.
GATAATCTCGAAGGACCCGCAAGCGGCCAGCACCGCCAAGCGGCTGCTCGAGCAATTGATTCCCGAGCCGGGCGACATTCACATCATCGAGCTGAAGCATTCGCAGGCGTATCAGGTCCGCCGGCAGCTCGAAGAGATGCTCGAAGATACCTACCGCGGCAGCGGCAGCGTTTCAAAACTGTCCAGCGAGCGGCGGCCGATTTCGATCGATGTCGACACCCGGACCAATCGGCTGATCGTTCAGCATGCCACAGCCAAGCAGATGGAGCTGATCAACGAGTTCGTGCCGCTGCTGGACAAACCGGCCGAGGAAGACGAGCGCCTGGCGCGTCAGCGACGTGTCTACCGGCTCAGGTACCGCGGCGCCGAGGAAGTGTCGGACATCATCAAGGAAGTTTATCGAGATTTGTTGAGCGTCAACGACCGGGCTTTCTCCAACTACAACAGCTACCGGACGGTCGGCTACAACCGGAACATCGCCGCCACCGCTTCCAATCCCGAGTACCAGGGGCTGCTCTCGATCGGAGCCGACGAAGAGGCGAATCTGCTGGTAATTTCGGCCCCGGGTTATCTGATCGACGAGATTATCGAGCTGGCCGAGTCGGTCGACACGCCGCAGGACGGACCGGCAATGGCGGTTATTCCGGTTGCGGGGGATTCCTCCGAGGACGGTCAGCTGCGCGAGGCGCTGTCGAAGATCTTGCGGAACCGGGGACGCTAGCGGGATTTCCACCCACGGCAGCGGCTGCAAACGCTTGCCGGCTAAGGGAATTTTGGCCTTTCCCGAAGGGACGTTTCTTGTAAGATAGTCACGTCGGAAGAGGTTTTACGGTTCGGCAAAAGAGTGTGATTCGTGGCTCGCCTCCGCAATCCCGCTTGGTAGATAGGCCGCCCTTAGCAAAAAAGGGCCCAGCTTAGCTTACCAAGGCCTGCCCCAGGTTGGAAAGGGCAGGCTGGTTCAGCCCGCAAGGGAGTCTGGTCCAGCGGTAGGATTGTGAGAAAGTCGGTTCTGACGGCTAAGGCTGGTCCCGTTTTCTGCAACGGTGTTCCTTTTTCGGGGAGCACGTTCAGCCGTTACTAGCGAGCCAGCGGTGAACCCTTCAGACGCTGCTTCGGTCAAACTCTGACCGATATTTCACGGGTCGTGGTGACCCCGGGTCGGCCGGTGATGTTCGTGGGTGTGGCCAAGCGTTTTCGAAGTGGCCGATCACGAAAGGACCTGCTTCCTTCTTTTTGTTTGTGTTCCGGTACTTAGGTGAAAAATGGATCTGGCAAAAGTTCGCAATATTGGTATTAGCGCTCACATCGACTCGGGTAAGACGACACTCAGCGAGCGGATCCTGTTTTATACCGGCCGCATCCACAAGATTGAGGAAGTCAAGGGCGGTGGCGACGGCGCTACGATGGACCACATGGAGCTGGAGAAAGAGCGCGGGATCACGATCACCAGCGCGGCGACCAGCGTGCAGTGGAAAGGCCACGCCATCAACCTGATCGACACCCCCGGCCACGTCGACTTCACCATCGAAGTCGAACGCAGCCTCCGCGTGCTCGACGGCGCCGTGCTGGTGCTGTGCGCAGTCGGTGGCGTGCAGAGCCAGTCGCTGACGGTCGACCGGCAGATGCGCCGCTATCAAGTCCCGCGGCTGTGCTTCATCAACAAGATGGACCGCACCGGCGCCAATGCTCGCCGCGCCGTCCAGCAGATGAAAGAGAAGCTCAACACCGATGCGATCCTCGTCCAGTTGCCGATCGGCGCGGGCGATGATTTCAAGGGTGTGATCGACCTGATCACCATGCAGGCGGTGTACTTCGACGGCAACGACGGTGAAAACCTCCGCTACGAAGCCATCCCGGCCGACATGCAGGAAGAGGCAGCCGACGAGCGTCATCAGATGCTCGAGAGCCTGTCGATGTACAGCGACGAAATGATGGAACTGCTCCTGAGCGAGGAAGAAGTCTCGCAGGAACTGATCCACAAGGTCATCCGTTCGGCCACGCAGCAGCAGGGCGTCACCCCGGTGTTCGTCGGGTCGGCGTTCAAGAACAAGGGTGTCCAGTTGCTGCTCGATGCGGTGACCCGCTACCTGCCCAGCCCGCTGGAGCGCGAAATCAAGGCCCGCAAGGTCGACGACGAAACCCAGCGGATGGTGCTCGAGCCCGATCCCGAGAAGCCGTTCGTCGGCATGGCGTTCAAGATCGTCGAAGATCCGTACGGTCAGCTGACGTTCATGCGCATTTACCAGGGCAAGATCGTCAAAGGTGAGATGTACACCAACCAGCGCAGCGGCCGCAAGGAACGCTTCAGCCGCATCGTCCGCATGCACGCTGACAAGCGCGAAGAAATCGATTCGGCCGAAGCCGGCGACATCGTCGCCATCATGGGCATCGACTGCGCCAGCGGTGATACCTACTCGACCGAACGCAACTACTGCTCGCTGGAAAGCATGTTCGTGCCCGATCCGGTGATCAAGGTTGCCGTCAACCCGGCCAGCCGGGCTGACGCCGACAAGATGAGCAAGGCGCTGCAGCGCTTCCGCAAGGAAGACCCGACCTTCCAAGTCTACAACGACGAGGAAACCAGCGAGACGATCATCTGTGGGATGGGCGAGTTGCACTTGGACATCTACGTCGAGCGCATGCGTCGCGAATACAAGGTGGAAGTCGAAGTCGGCGCGCCGAAGGTCAGCTACCGCGAAGCCCCGAGCGAAAAGGTCGAGTTCAACTACAAGCACAAGAAGCAGACCGGTGGTTCGGGTCAGTTCGCCCACATCGTCGGTTCGCTGACGCCGATCCCGAGCGACGGCGAAGCGGCTTTCGAGTTCGAAGAGCACATCGTCGGTGGCCGCATTCCCAAGCAGTTTGTGCCGCCTGTCGAAAAGGGCTTCCGCGACTCAATGAACAAGGGCCCGTTGGCCGATTACCCGGTCGTCGGTGTCCGCATCGACTTGACCGACGGTAGCTACCACGACGTCGACTCGTCGGAACGAGCGTTCTATATCGCTGCTTGCGACTGCTTCCGCGAAACGATGCGGCAGGCCAAGCCGGTGATCCTCGAGCCGATCATGAAAGTCGAAATCGAGTGCCCCGAGCTGTATCAGGGTGATGTGGTAGGTGACGTGATCCGCCGCCGCGGTTTGATCGGCCAGACCGATACCCGCGATGGCATCTCGTATATCAACTGCGAAATTCCGCTGGCCGAGACCTTCGGTTACGCCACCGACCTCCGCAGCATGACGAAGGGTCAAGGTACCTTCACCATGGAACTGGCCACCTACCGCCGCGCTCCGAGCAATGTTCAGGAAGAGATCATCGCCGAGCGCAAGAAGCAGCAGAAAGAACTGGTCGGCGCTCGCTAACGATCGCTCCGGTTTCCTGCTGACAACTTCCTAGACCTTCCGCACCGCGGCAGCTAAACCACTAGTTGCCGCGGTGTTTTTCTAAATACATAACCCGACGCGTAAGCGAGGGACGCAGTACCACAACGGATGGCGGTTAGGCACTCCGTCCCTCGCTTACGCGTCGGGTTACAGGTATGTTTTTTCATTGCACCGTCCATTAGGACTCACTACTCATGTTCGTCGATCGCGCCGAAATTGAAGTCGAAGCCGGCAAAGGTGGCGACGGTTGCGTCAGCTTCCGCCGCGAACTGTATGTGCCCAACGGCGGCCCCAACGGCGGCAACGGTGGACACGGCGGCAGCGTCTATATCCGCGCTGTCGAAGGGGTCAACAGCCTCGTCGCGTTCGCGCACCAGAAGCACTGGCGAGCCGAGCGGGGTGGCAACGGCTTGGGGAGCGATCGCAGCGGCCGCAGCGGCGAAGATCTGATCATCCACGTGCCGCCTGGGACGATGATTATCGACGCCGGCTCGGGGCTGTTCAACAAAGATCTCGTCACGCCCGGCTATCTGGTTATTGGGGCTCGCGGGGGTGGCGGCGGCAATGGGAACGCCGCCTTCAAGTCGGCGACAAATCAGGCGCCGCGCGAAGCGACTCGAGGCGGAGCGGGC
>JBQCEI010000504.1:0-5090 GCA_051960375.1 Aureliella sp.
TCACCAGGGCCACCGATTCGAATTAGACGCGTCCGCAATTCGAACGCCATGGGCGGTTAATCTAAGGCCACCCGACAATATTGCAAGGGAAAATTTCGGGCGAACTGACATTTTATCCACGAAAAAACCCAGAGGCCTTTGATTCCCCTGGGTTTTCGTGCGATTTATTTTTTCTCGGTCGCGATCAAACAGCCTTCTTTGGCCGGCCGCGTGAGCGCCGCTCAAGCTTGAATCGGTCAAATTCCTTGCGGTGGATTAGCCAACTGCGGCCCAGCCGCATCCCGTTGATGATCCCTTTCGAGCAATAGAGACTGATCGTGTCGACCTGCGTTCCATCGCCAAGTTTCTCTGCAAACTCATGCGTCGTCATGTAGTCTTCGACGTTGATAGTTGCCATCGTGAAACCCTCGATTAAAATCGTGTCACTCGACAATTAGGTCGAAAAAAACGGCCGCAAAGAAGAGCGGCCTTGTTTCTCGGTTACCGTGGGCTTCTCGCACGAGCAGCAAGTTTAGTTGCTCCGAGAGACTCCAGTTGATCAGCGAGCGTGCGAGTATCGGGCCGAAGGCAATCCGTACTGAACTCGCCACTTACCTCGATAGTCCATTTGCAAACAGCTTTGCCGTCGCGAATGGACTCGATCGTCATTCCGGGACCGCCGTTGACGGATACAACGGCTTCCCCAACCGCTAAAGAAGTCACAGACACCCCCTGCATCGCTCAAGGCCTGATAAGCGAAAGGAACAAATTGCGGGAGCCGGATTCGAACCGACGACCTCGAGGTTATGAGCCTCGCGAGCTACCGGGCTGCTCCATCCCGCGAGTCAAATAGTATCCGCTCCCCCGTTTTCGTCTAGGCCAATCCGAGATTTTTTTCCCATTGGCCGAAAATGCTGCTGGGAGCCGAGATTGCCGGCTCAGCCCGCGGGGGCTGCAGCGGCGCGGCGGCGGTGCCGGGGGTAACGTTGGTGCGGCTTGTAGCGACGGCCGCAGATTAAAACTGCTGGGCCGGCGCCTTGGGGCGCTGGGCACGCTGGACGAATGAGAGCTAGGTTTGAAATGTTCCCGAACCCATGTTGTGAGAGCACTGATTGCCAGTCTCTGCAGAGCCCCCGGGACGCGATAATTAAGGCGTCAAGTTGTGAGGCTTTCGGTTTTTCCTGAAGCCTGACGCCTGACGCCTCCCAACATGCCTATCGAGTTGACGCGACTGCCCTCCGGCGTTTTCGCCCATGCCGGAGGGCGGGCCAATTGCTCAGGAGAGATTGCCAAATGCGATCGCGAATCTGGCCCGCGAGAATCAGTCGTATGCTGATCGTCGAAGAGGGAGCGACCGCCGTCGAGTACGCCGTGATGCTTGCTCTGATCGTCGGCGTTTGTTTGGGAGCCATTCGCAATATGTCATTGGCCACTGGCTCAAGCTTTGATCGCTCGGCGCGGGCCATCTCTCAAGCGCTCTCGGGCTAACGCTCCGCGCTGCCCGATAAAACTTCTCCGCCCTCTCCGCGCCCTCCGCGGTAAAACCTGAGCCCGAGCCGCGCGGCTGGCAGTCTCGCTCGTTGGTCTCTCGGCGCACAACAGCGCGAGCGATCGGCCGCTAGCGCACGCAAGTCGACAACCCGGCCAAGCTGCATCAGCCTTCAGCTTTCTGAAGCCTGAAGCCTGAAGCCTGAAGCGTGAAGCCTGAAGCCTGAACCGGTATTCGCTTTGCTCGCTCGGTCGAGGCTGGGCCGACATGGGTACGAGCTTTATCAGTCGATATGGGATTGGTTATATGAAGATTTTGCGCTTCATGGTGTTGGTAGCCGGATTGCTTGCGCTGCAAGTGGGATGCGAGCCGACGAATCGTCAAGGAGAAATGAATCGCGGTGCAGGGGGCGCGGCCAGCGGCACCACCGGTGATATGACCGGCGACCACGTGGGCGGTGCCACCGGTTCGCCCGCAACCGACACCAGTACGAGCACCAGCGCCAGCGGCTCGTCACCGACGGTGACCACTGGCACCGGCTCGGGCACCGGTACCGGCGCTGCAGCTCCGAGCGGCTCGGGCGCGAGCACGAGCGGACCGAGTGGCGGCGGCGCAACCGGCGGCGGCGCTCCGGTGACGGGGGGGAATCCGTAGGCGAGGCTTCAGGCTTCAGGCTTCAGGCTTCAGGAGGCTGAAGGCTCACGTTCGGCTGGCCGCGCTTCTTGCTGCCCGCAATCTCATCTACCGTGGAGAAATATGAGGCCGCGAAAAAGTTTGCCAACCGAACCGTAGCACATCAGGCCTCTGATGTGCAGAACCCGCCACAGCGGTCGACCGTACCCTTCTCTTCCCAGCTGCTTCGCAGCAGAAAGCAAGCTGGCATAGGGCTGGCCGGCTTGCCGGGTGCAGCACAGCAAGGGCCTGCTGTGCTACGTTCGGCTGGCCGCGCTTCTTGCTGCCCGCAATCCGATCTACCGTGGAGAAATACCTTCTCTTCCAAGCTGCTTCGCAGCAGAAAGAAAGCCGAGATAGGGCTTCAACCTCCTGACGCCTGACGCCTGACGCCTGAAACCTGACCCCTGAAACCTAAAAAAGAAACTAGTTTGACTCGGTGCGGTCAAACTGCTATAGTTCCGGTCAAGAAGCTCTTGCTAGACCGACCGACGAGTTCTTCTTGTCGGATCATTCAAATTCCAGATAAGCGGCCTTAGGTCTCTTGCTTGTGACCTCGATTGATACTCGCTCCTACAAGTGCTGCTGGTGCCAAGTGCTCATTGGCTTCTCAATGATCCAGCACGCCTGCGATCCAGCACTTACCGCTGTGACGATCCGCTGCCCGACTTCGAGCGATGGATAGGTCCACTCAGAAAGAAAGAAACGAGACACTGAACAAGTGTTTCGCGAAGAAGGTCGGCTAAGGCGATTCGGTCCCGGTGCTTTAGACGATCAGCCATGCAAAGGACGGGACAAATTTGGAGTTTGATGATGGGTAAGAAACTGTATTGCGGTAACCTCAGCTACAAAATGCGCTCTGAGCAACTTGAGCAGTTGTTCTCGAGCTACGGCACTGTGGTCAGTGCTCAGGTAATTGAGGACCGTGAGACCGGTCGCAGCAAGGGCTTCGGGTTCGTCGAAATGTCGAACGATCAAGAAGCTGCCGACGCCATCGACGGTCTGAACGGCCGCGAAACAGAAGGCCGCGCGATGCAGGTCAATGAAGCTCGTCCCCGCGAAGATCGTTCGGGCGGCGGCGGTGGATACCGCGGCGGCAACGGCGGTGGCGGCGGTGGCCGACGCGATCGCTGGTAATTCCAGCCTGATCGTTTGTGTTCAATGCGTTACCAAACAAGGCCTCGTGCTTGGCCTTGTTTCCTAAGCAGACCTAAACGGCAATGCGCGAGCATTGCCTAAAGCACATTTTTCTCTATCCGGCGACGGGTGGCTCGCGGGCGTAACGCTTTCTGGTTCAACGCCCGCAACTTCTGCTTCATCGCCGCCCTCGCGCCGAGCCGCACCGCCTGTTCTCTTCAAGGCCCGTGCTTCCACACTTCGCAGCTCCCTACGTTGCCAATCTCGTCCTAGTCGCTGTATTGCTCTGCGTACTCGTGCTCGTGCTCGTGCTCGGAGCCCCGCATTCCGCTGGCGGCCCGATGACTTCCTCGAATTCTTCTTCGTAGAACAATCGCAATCGCAATCGCAATCGCAATCGCAATCGCAATCGCACGAGCACGAGCACGAGCACGAGCACGAGCACGAGCACGAGCACGAGCACGAGCACGAGCACGAGCACGAGCACGAGCACGAGCACGAGCACGAGCACGAGCACGGATGGAGATTAAGCGCGCTGGCGCTCGAGTTCTTCTTCCAGCTGAATTGCGTTTTCCGTGGCGGCGCCTTCGGCCGTGTTGTCGAAGATGCACCAACTCGCGCGGCCAGCTTGGCTGCTGGCCAGGAGCTGCTCGGCGCTTTGGTAGAGGAAGTCGGCTGAGTACGACGAGTAGTACACGCGCGGTGAGCCGTGTAGGCGCAAGTACAGCGTCTTGGTGCGCGGCGGCAGCGGCGCGGCGGCGTCGCGCACCGGTGGCGGATCGGCGACCACGCGCGAGACATCGCATCGCTCGAGCAACTCCGCAGCTTGCTCGGTAAACCAACTCGCATGCCGCGGCTCGCATACGATGGCAACATGCCCATGCGGTTTGCGGGCCTTGAGGGCTTCGAAGAATTCGGCCGCCACCGTTGCGTCCAAGGCGAGGCTCGGAGGCAACTGCACCAGCAAGCAGCCCAGCCGCTCGCCCAGTCCGGAAACTTCCTCGATGAACTTGCCGATCGCGCTCTGTTCAGGCTGCAATCGCGCGACATGCGTGAACGCCTTGGGAACCTTCACCGCAAAGCGGAAGGAGTGGGGAACGCTGCTGGCCCAGCGCGCGTAGGTTGACTGGCGATGGGGTCGGTAGAACGAACTGTTGATCTCCACGGCGCTGAAGCGGTTCGCATAGCGCTCGAGATGCGTTCCGGTGGCCGGAAACTTCTCGGCGCTGGCTTTGGGCAAATTCCAGCCGGCACAGCCGACCAGGATTGGAGCTCGGAGACAAGTGGCCATGAGACGATTCCGCAAAACGCTTCTCGGACCCGAAATACTAACCATCACGCGAGCTTTGAAGTCGCGCATTTCTCGGTGTGGCACTGGCTATGCCAGTGTCTTCTGCTTCGAAGTTTGTAGCGCCAGAAGGCCGGTAAGCGTTCCAGAGCTTTTGCAACACAGTTCGACATGGAAGAGCGGTCGGGCTCATGAACGCTATAAACTTCGAAAAAGAGCCGCTGGCAAAGCCAGTGCCACACGAAAAACGTGGGGATCGATTCTCAGCATCCACGGCGCACCCCGCCGCTTGATTGGCACAACGTCTGCATGCGTTGAAGCCGTCCTCGACGTTTCCCGCCGCGCAGATTTCTTTCGCGACGGGAACCCACGTTCGAGACGCAAGCCAACACGCAACGCATTCAGTCAAAGGAGTTAGACGTGGCCAACGACACCAATACCGCTGGCAGCAACACTACCGGCTCGCAGTCAGGCGCACAGTCGCAGCAGCATTCCGGCGGGCAAGCCCACGGCGGGGGCGAGCAT
>JBQCEI010000505.1:0-2297 GCA_051960375.1 Aureliella sp.
AAGGCGGCCAGCTACGGCATGACGACCTTGCGGGCCTATGGCATCAAGTTCGTCCACGAAGGCATTACGACTGTCGACGAAGTCTTGCGCGAGACGCTGCAAGATTGACCATGCTCATTTTTAACGCAGAGACGCAGAGAGCGAGCAGAGACGCGGAGTCTCTGCGACCTCTGCTCTCTCGGCGACTCTGCGTTAAAAACTGAGACCGAAATAGTACAAAATTTGGCTTAACCACGAACCGATATTCCGAGCCTAAATCATGCCAACTTTCCAATTCGAGGCGATGGATGCGACCGGCCAAGAGATCAAGGACGTGATCGAAGCCGCCAGCGAGGAAGAAGCCCAAACGACAATACGTCAGATGGGCTACTTCGTCACCAAGATCCACGTTAAGAAGGGATCGGCCAAAGCGGCTGCGCCGGGGGCGAAGAAGAAACGCCCCTTTGCCATTGGCGGTGCGAAGACCAAGCACATCTGCACGTTCACGCGGCAGTTGTCGATTCTGCAGGACGCCGGTCTGCCGATCTTGCGGAGCCTGCGGATCCTCGAAAACAACAACAAGCCGGGGAAGCTGAAAAACGCGCTTGGCGACACGTGCGACGAAATCGAAACCGGTTCGACCCTCTCGGAGGCGATGGCCAAGTCGCCCAAGGTGTTCAACCGCTTGTACGTCAACATGATCAAGGCCGGCGAGGCGGGCGGTGCGCTCGAAACGATTCTCCAGCGCTTGGCCGACTTCCTCGAGAGCTCGGAAGCTCTCAAGCGCAAGGTCAAAGGGGCGTTGATCTATCCGATCGCCGTCGTGATCATCGCCGGCTTGATCATGATCCTGATCATGACGCTGATCGTGCCGACGTTCCAGAAGATGTTCATCGAGTTCGGTCTGGACCTGCCGGCGCCGACAGTGTTGCTGATGGCCATGAGCGATTACATCGTGCGCTACTGGTTTTTGCTGCTGCTGATTCCGTTCTGCTTCTGGCTCATCACCAAGCTGGCTCGCAAGTTCCGCGAAGGGAGGATGGGCTTCGACATGTTCATGCTCAAGCTGCCGGTGTTCGGCCGCTTGATCGAACGCAACATTCTCGCCCGGACGACGCGGACGCTCGGCACGCTCGTGTCCAGCGGCGTGCCGATTCTCGAAGCCCTCAACATCACTCGCGAAACGGCGGGCAACGCGCTCTTTGAAAAGATCTTTGCCAAGGTCTCCGAAGCGATCCGCGAAGGTGAAGTGATCAGCAAGCCGATGCGCGAGAACGCCGTACCGGGCTTCCATCCGATGGGCGCCTTCTTCTGGGCGCTGCTGGGAAGTTTTCCTGGCGTGATGATTCTGTCGGTCGCCATGACGGCCGGCCGAGCGGTCAAAGGGGCCAAGGGCTCGATGGAAACGCTGATGCAAGTCGGCGGCATGGGCGCCGGTATAGGCGCGGTGTGCTGCGTCCTGTTCTATCTGATCAAGATGCGCGAGCGGGTGATCGACGAGCTGGTGGTCAACATGGTCGACGTCGGTGAAGAGACCGGCGAACTCGATACGATGCTCTACAAGGTGGCCGACACCTACGACGACGAAGTCCGCGTGATGACCGAAGGCTTGACGCGCTTGATCGAGCCGCTGCTGATCGTGTTCCTGGGCGTGGCCGTCGGCTTCATCGTCGTCAGCTTGTTCATGCCGCTGATTCAGATGATCACGTCGCTGACGTAACAACCAGTTGCTAGTTACTATTCGCTAGTTACTAGTAAGCAGGCCGAGCGTCCCGTTTGCTTTTTTGCAGTGTAGAAACTCAACCCCGACTGATTCACCGCCATAAACACTTCTAGTAACTAGCAACTAGTAACTAGCAACTGAAGGAGTAACCGAGCATGCGACGCGCCTCTCCCAGCCGCCGGGCGGCTTTCACGCTGATCGAACTGCTGATGGTCATTGCGATCATCGGCGTCCTGGTGGGACTGATCGTGCCAGCGGTGATGATCGCTCGGCGAACCATCATCCAGCGGTCGATGGTCATGGAAGTGCACACGTTGGCCAATGCGGTCGACCAGTACAAGAACAAGTACGGCGACTATCCGCCCGACGGCACCGACTCGACGGTTTTCTCCCGTCATTGCCGCAAGCTGTTTCCCAATATGGCGCCGTCTGAGCTGACGATCGTTAACGCTGGCTCAACCAGTGACGCGCCCATGCCCAGTCCTGTCATGGACCCGGCGGAGGCATTGGTGTTTTTTCTCGGTGGTTTTAGCAAAGACCCGGTCCATCCTTTTACAGGCACCGGCGGGCCGCTGGTTGCGACCTCGAACTCCTC
>JBQCEI010000506.1:0-2197 GCA_051960375.1 Aureliella sp.
AGAAGCTAGTGCGCTCAGAAGATCGATCGCCCTCACGCGGACTTCGACTCGCGGGTCGGCCACCAGCGGCAGGAGCTGTTCGGTAACTTCGCTCGAAACGTCCAGCAGTTCGATCACTTGCAGAGCCAACAACCGCCGCTGCGGCGCGGGACTGCTGAGCACTTTCAAAAGTTGAGGACTGAGATCCGGTTCGACGCGGCCAACCACGCGAGCCAGCACGCTGCACATCGGCGCGGGCCATTTGCGAACGACTTCCAGCAAACGATTGAGCGTGAAATCAGAGAAGAACTCTCTGGCAGCATCGCTCAGCGCGCTCGACGGGCCATCGACCCAGCTCAGAATCGTTTCCAGCTGCGCAGCGATTCGGCGATCGTCATCCGATTTTCCGTCGCCCACCTGCATGTACTGGATCAGGTCTTCGAGATTTGGTCGGCGACACGTGCTGAGCATCTCTGCCGAGGTGCGATGGGCCGCCGGCGCATCGATCTCGGCATAGGCCAAAGCCCCGCCGAGCACTTGTGCGATGTTATCGCTGCTGGCGGCCAGCATGAGGGCCAGCCGCCGCTGCACCTCGGGCGATACCGAAGGAGTCGGTATCGACAGCTCGGCCAGCGATCGCAGCGCCGGCAGCTCGCGCAGACGCCGCACCGCAGCCGCCAAAAATGGTTCGTCGACCATGCGGGCGATCATGAACGGCAGTTCGCTCTCGGCTCGCTCGGTGAGGATGGACAATATCGAACCGGGGGTCGAGTTTCGCCACAGGTATCCGGTGAGCAGTTCAAGGATCGATTGATGCTCGCTGTGCCAGAAGCGTTCGAGCACCGCGCGAAACGCCGGATGGCGAGGATCATTGATCAACGAACGCTGCAAGGCATCATCCCAGCAGACCAGCATCAGCCAGGCGTCGATCAAGTCGTCGTTTTGATGTTCGCAGTAATCGTGGACGGTTCGGTGCAGCGTCTCGAGCATCATACCGCGGACGCTGGGCACATCGCGACCTTGGCGAGCTCGCTGCCCCCAGCGATCGCACAGTTCGACCAGGCAAGCCAAAGCCGATTCATGAATCGGCTCCTGCGGCCGAAGGACCAGCTCGATGAGCTCCGGGAGTGCGGCGGTCAGGTCGAGATCGCTGACGGCAGTGAGCACGACTTGCCGCTGCGCGTGCGAGCCATTGCGGAGAACTTGTCGGCAAGGAGCTTCGAGTTCCGGTTTTGCAGAGAGCAGATTCTCGCGAGTGGCCGCATCCAGGCGAGTCCATTCGACGACGATCGCCGCCCGCGCAGCCGGTTCGGGCCGACGCATCAACAGCTTGGCGCACTTGGCCCGCAGTTGTACCGACGGCGAACGCAATCCGGCAGCCAGCGCAGGCACGGCAGCAGAATTGCGCGCGCGAGCCAGCAAGTCGAATGTTTGTAGACGTGGTTCCAAAGGGTGAGCCGACACCGCTTTCTCCGTTCCTGATTGCTCATTCCAAGTAGCAATACCCCTGGAGGGACTATAGCTCAGCATTGGCGCTCAGAGCGGCATCGGTGAATTGCTTTCCTCAGCGATCTCTGCGATCTCCGGGTCCTCCGCGGTAAAACGGCGGCCGCAGCGGCGCCAAGCCGCACAACCGACACAGGCCGGCCTATTCGCCACAACATTTCGGGTAGAATGAAGCCTTCCCCAACTTTTACCTCTGGCTGACCCTCGATACGATCACTGCTGACAATGCGGCCATGCCTACCGCTCGCCAAGCGGCGGTGCTCAGGCTCGGCGGCCGCACGCGAGGTACCCTATGTCCCAGACAGCTGAGCAAATCCTTCGGCAAGAATATCTGCTAGCCCGCGCCAAGATTCTCGAACTGGCGGCGACGCTCGATCGCATCGAGCGGGCGAGCGGAAACGTCGACGACGATCCTCAAATGCAATTGCTGCGGCGCGGTTTCCAAATCCTGACCGGCGAGGACGGCGACCGAGCCAAACAAGTGCAGATGCTGTTCAGCCGACCGTTTGCCGACGACTGGCGCAAAACGCTCGGCGTTTAGCGGGCCTGTATGTAACCCGACGCGTAAGCGAGGGACGAACCTGCCAAAAAGTCCAGCAAGCCATGCGTCTGAAGACCCCTCACCCCCGGCCCCTCTCCCCGAAGCGGGGCGAGGGGAGAGAAGAGTTATACAAGGCGAGCGCAGCACATTTCTTCGCTCCCCCTCGCCCCG
>JBQCEI010000507.1:0-2833 GCA_051960375.1 Aureliella sp.
CAAGATCTTGCCATCATCCTGGATCGCAACGGCGCGTCCATACGAAGAACTCGAGAAGCTGACCGTGTTGACGCCGGTGCCGTTGAACGCTGAATCGAGAACGCCCGCGGTAGTGTAGCGAGCGACGAACGCAACGCTTTCCTTTTCACCGACGATGACCAGTTTGCCATCGCTCTGGATCGCCCCAGCGTACGGCACATCGTCGGTGCCCGCTCCCAAATCGGTGAGGACTCGTCCAGCGGTGCCGAACGTAGTGTCGGGCGTGCCGCCTGCCAGATAGCGACCGAGCGAGATTTGGTCCGTATTATTGCTGGGGCCATCTTTCACGCCGATGGTTACGATCTTGCCATCGGGTTGCAGCACGAGATCTTGGATGCTGTCGGGCGTGTACTTCACACCCGCGCTGCCAAACGTTTCGTCGACCGTTCCGTCAGCGTTGTAGCGCCGCAAGAACGATCGATCGGTGTCATTGGGATAGGGTGAAGTCAAATTGCCGCCGATCACGATCTTGCCGTCGGGGAGGATCAGCATATCGGTGACCGGATGGGCGCTAAAGTCACCGAAGGCTCTGCCTCCGTCGCCGAAGCTGGTGTCGAGCGAGCCGTCGGTGTTGTACCGAGCCAGGGCCGCGGTGACTTTCACTTCGCTGCTGCCCGGATTATTGACCGACGCTTCGCCGGCCAGCAATATCTTGCCATCAGGCAGAATCGCGACGGCGTGCGGTGCATCGAAGCCGTTGCCGAGGGCGAAGTCGGTCGCGATCTTGCCTTGATCGCCGAACGAAAAATCGGGCGTCCCGTCGGGCAGGTAGCGCTCGAGCGTCCAGTTCGTCCCCGGATACTCGGTCTTGCCGACGACGACGATCTGGCCGTCGGGCTGAAGCGCCGAAGCTCCGTCCTTACCGTCAAAGATCGTCGAATCGATCACGGTCGAGCCCATCACGGTGCCGTCTTGGCCGAAGGACGGATCGAGCAAGCCGGCGTCGGTCGGTTCGCCGGCGATGATCAGCTTGGCCCGATACGGATTGTCGAGCGCCGCGCCGCCGGTGGCACTCGATAGAAGCATCGCGATCGCTTCCGCTCCTTCCTCAATCGTGTCGTTCTTCAGCGCGACGGTGAATGTCCGTTCGGTCACGCCCGGACCAAAGGTGAGCGTGCCGCTGGTCGGTGTGAAATCGGCATCGGCCGTCGCGGTGTCTGCCGTGGCTGCATAGTTGACGGTGACCGTCCCTTGACTGCCTCCGATGCGGCGCACCGTGATCGTGGCCGTGGTTCCTTCGTTGCCGGTGAACGTGTTGGCGGCAAACTGGAAGGCGCCTTGCGCAGGGGCCACCAGGTCAGCTTGGAAGCGAACCGCGCCGAACTGCGTGTGATAGCCGGCTTTCAAGTCGACCCCCACCACGGCTCGTCCATCGGCCGTCAGAGCCATTCCCGCAGGACTCGACAAGCCACTTGGCGCGTCGAATCGGCTGAGCCCATCGATGCCGTAGTTGAGGTCAAACGTGCCATCGGGCTTGACCCGCGCAACGGCGATCCCCGTTTCGCTGCCGAGGGCGACCAGCAGCTTGCCGTCGGTCTGTCGCACCAACCCGCGATAGGTCATTTTGAGCTGCGGGTCGGGAACGTACAGAACACCTCCGGTGCCGAACGCGGTATCGAGCGAGCCGTCGGAGTGCATTTTCACGAGCGCCGATATGCTGTCCGAGCTACCGCTGGCGACGATCGAATCATCGGGCAGCACCACCAGCGCAGTGAGCACATCATGCTTGCCTTCGATTCCATAGCGGGCGATTCCCGCTTGGCCGAACGATGTGTCGAGCGTACCACTGGTCGTGTAGCGCAAGGCTACGAAGGTCTGATAGAGATCGCTCGCTCCGACGATCAATTTGCCGTCGCTCTGGCGGGCCAGCGCCGTGGCGCGGTCGCGCGGCGTTCGCAAATCGGTGACCGTTTTGCCGCCGCTACCGAAAGAGGTATCGAGCGAGCCGTTGTTGTTCAGCCGCACCAAGGCCACGTCGTCGTCGCCCAGATACTGGGGAGCGGGCGAAGCGGCCGAACCGGCGATGACAATCTTGCCATCGGGCTGGACCAGCACGCCCGAGGCAAGATCGCTGTCGTTGTTGATGTCGATCGTCACCTTGCCGCCGCTACCGAAACTCGTATCGAGGCTGCCATCGGCGTTGTATCGGGCGATTGCGAAATCGGCGAACGCGGTGTGCCCGACGGCGACGATCTTGGTGCCGTCGAATGCCAGCGCGGCGATCGAATCTTTGACGCCCGGCGCAAAACCGGTCGTCACTTGTCCGCCGTGGCCGAAGCTGGTATCGACGCTGCCGTCGGCGTTGAAGCGGGTGAGTGCGAAATCATTATCTGCTTGGCCCGGCGTCACGCTGATCTCACCGGCGACGATGACCTTGCCATCGGGCTGAACGAGCGTCGCGCGAGCCGCTCCGTCGCCTTGTCCGAGGAAGGTGGTCAAGCTCTGGCCTTGAGTGCCGAAGCTGGTATCGACCGAACCGTTATCGGCAAACTGCATCACCAGCGCGTTGCTGGTCGAGTGATCGCCGGGCTCGATGCTGCCGGCGATGACGATCTTGCCACTGCGGAGCAGCACTGCGTTTGCCTCCGCGCCGGTGTTGCCCAAATCGGGCGCGACCCAGCCGTCTTGATCGAAGCTTGTATCGAGCTGACCCGCAGCGGTCAGCCGCATCACCAGCGGTTGATTGCCGCGATAACCCGCGCCTACCAAGCGCCCAGCCGAATCGATGACGAGGCTGTTGATCGATTCGGCGCTGATGCCGGTGTTGACCAGCCGGACTCCCCCGTTGCCGAAC
>JBQCEI010000508.1:0-7575 GCA_051960375.1 Aureliella sp.
AGCGTTTGGCTCGTGCCCAGGCAGGTGGCTTCGCGGACCGTGCGCCGCAAGCGACGGAAGTCGAGCCGCTGCATGCGGGCGAAGGCCGAAGCGATGCGGGCCGCTTGTGCTTCGTCGAATTGGTGCGCGACTACCGATGTGCTGTCGAAGGCTTGCGCGGGTGTCCAGAAGGTGCGGGCCAGCGGCGAGACGATCTCCGGATCGGTATCGATCGCCAGCTCGATCTTGGCCGTTTCAGGACCGCCGCCCAGTTGCAGAGCCGCTTGGCGAATGTCGCGCAGGACCGTAGCCAAGCGCATGCGATGCGCGGCAGCTCGCGCGTCGAGCAGTCGCCGGAGTGTCGCCGAGAGCCGCGCGGTGGTGCGCATCACTTTGTCCGCTTCGGCCAGCAGCGAAGGAACCATGCGGCGGACGTGAGCCAGCGATTCATGTTCGTCGGCCAAGGCAGCCAGCTGTCCGATCTCGCTGATGTTTTTCAGCAAGGCCGATTGTTGTGCGGGCGAGAACAGAAACGCGACGAAGGCGTAGAAGCTGATCCCTTCGTCCTGCGTCTTGAGCAAATCTTCCGCATCGAGCGCGTAGCCGAGGATGCCCCCGCGCGAAGCGTTGCCTTGGGCTTGGAGCTGTTGCACCTCGCGGGCGATCGACTGAAAGCGTTCCTCGACCGCGCGGAAATCCGACTGCAGCGCTTTCAAGAGTTCGACGGCGGTTTGAAAGCGCTCGCGGATCTGAGCTGGACGGTACGTTTGAACCGACTTGCCCGATTCGATCGCGGCGATCTCGGCATCGATGCTGGCTCGCTGAGCCCGCAAGTACTCGAGCCGTCGCTCGGGATCGGCCGACGCGCCGCGGACGATGTCTTCGAGCGTCTCGATGACCAGCCGCAAGCGACTCTCGGTGCCGACCATGCTGGTGCTGCGCGAGAGGGCCTGGTCGACAAAGCGGATCGCTTCTTCGGCGTAGCGCGTCAGTTGAAATCGCGGCTCCATCGAACTGGCTTCGAGGAAGCGCTGCAGCCAGCCGGCGTCGGACCACTGGGTGAGATAGCGCTCGGGAGGCCCGGTCAGGAGATTGGGTTCGGTCTCGTGAAGATCTTCTTGGTAGAGGGACAGCTTGGTGCGCAGTTCCGCCTGGCCGAGGGCGATCGCTTCGCCCGACTTGAAGGTGCGGTTGAGGAAATCGATCACCAGCGGGGCCAGATCGCTGCGCAGCAGCCGCGCCGTCGGAGACGCATCGAAGAAGGTTCGAAGGCTGTCGCGGCGCATCGAGCTGAGGAACTGACTTTCAGGCATGGAGGAGCTGATAAGTGTTGGCTGCGGCGCGCCGGCGCAGACAGGAAGGAATAACCGTTAAAAACCGGAAGAATTGTTAGTCTCTATCGTGACACGTTTGGTCACCGGGGCAAGCCGTTAAGGATGAAATGTTCCCCCAAAAAGGGAGTTAACCGCGGAGGACGCGGAGAGCGCGGAGGCTTTCTCCGCGCCTCCGCGGTAAAAAGGGCTTGGTTTGCAAGCAAAAACTTCGATCGCGGGTGATCCATGACCTAGGCTTGCCCGAAGGTGAGGTGCCGATCCTTCACTGCCGCAATGCTTGCTCCCCATCGATTGAACGGGTTTCGTGTCCCAGCTATCGCGCACTGCCACTACGAACCTCGGCGCGCCTGCCGTCGCCACTGCCGCCAGTGCTGCCACTGCTGCACGGGGCGTGGGCGATTCGTTCCTGGCTGGGCTGAGCGTGATGCTGGTGGTCAACGTGTTGCAGCGGGCGGTCGGGCTGCTCCGCAACCTAGGCTTTTGTCATTTTCTCAGCGACGCCGAGCTCGGGCAATGGTCGCTGGCCAATAGCTTTTTCGTGCTAGCGGCGCCGCTGGCAGTGCTGGGGCTGCCCGGGTCGCTGGGCAAATTCGTCGAGATCTATCGGCGGCAAGGGGCGCTGGGCAGTTATCTGCGATCGCTGACGATGGTTAGTTCCTGCGGGCTGCTGGGCCTGTGTCTGGCGATGCTCGTCGCGCCGCAGTGGTTTGCGTGGGCCGTCTTCAACGATGCGACATCTGCGGAAGACATCGCTTGGCTGATTGCGACGCTGGCCGCGGTGACGATCTTCAATTTCGTCAACGAGCTGATGTCGGCTCTTCGCCAGGTGCGCGTCGTCTCGGCGATGCAGTTCATCAACAGCGCGGGCTTTGCGCTGTTCGGCATCCTGGGGCTGCTGTGGGCCCAGCGGTGGAGCGTGCTGTTGCCGAGCTACTCGATCGCTTGCCTGGTGGCGACGCTGCCGGGGCTGTGGGTGCTGCGACACGCGCACGGCCACGAGCTCAAGGCCAGCGCTCCGATCGCCGGCATGTGGTCGCGGATCATTCCGTTTGCCATAACGCTCTGGTGCATGAACTTGCTGACCAACATGTTCGATGTGTGCGATCGAGCTTTGCTGTTGCACCTGACGCCGGGCGATGCCTCGGAGGGGCAGTCGCTCATCGGCCAGTATCACTGCGGCCGCATCATTCCAGCGCTACTGATCTCGGTGGCCTCGCTGCTGAGCGGCATTCTGTTGCCTTACCTTAGCGCCGACTTTGAAGCGGGCGATCGCGAGCGGCTGCGCAAGCGCCTGCAGCAAGTTCTGCAAGCGGTGGCTGTCGTATTCAGCGGCGCTGCACTGGTGGCGATCCTCGCTTCGCCGCTGCTATTCGATGTGCTCTTCGGCGGGCGCTACGAAGAAGCTCATAAGATTCTGCCGCTCGCCTTGGTGCAGTGCATTTGGATGAGCTTGTTCTATCTGGCGCAGACGTATCTGTTCTGTCTGGAGCGAGGCAAGCAAGTGGCACTGATCATCTTGAGCGGGCTGGTGCTCAACGCGGGGCTGAACTATCCGCTGATCATCGGCTTCGGTCTGGCCGGTTCGGTCGCAGCCACGGCGATTGCCAGCGCCGCGATTCTAGCCGTGCTGCTGTGGCGCATCGGCCGCGAAGGGGAACCGCTCGGATGGCGCACGGCGGCTATCTGCTTTGCGCCCGCGGTACTCTTGCTCTTCTAAACTAAACCTCGCCGTCGGGTGTGGCACTGGCTATGCCAGTGTCTTCTTTTCGAAGTACCAAGGCTCGGTAGTCAATCAACCTTTCCAATGCCTAAGTAGTTCGATCTACATGTTTCCGCGGCATTGGAGGCATCAGAGGTCAGTCATCCTAAAGACTTCGAGGCGGAAGACACTGGCATAGCCAGTGCCACACGGAACGCGTCGGGTGTGGCACTGGCTCTGCCGGTGTCTTCTTTTCGAAGTACCAAGGCTGGGGTAGTCAATCTCCCTTTCCAATGCCTGAGTAGCTCGAGCTACATACAGCCGCGGCATTGGAGGCATCAGAGGTCAGTCACCCTAAAGACTTCGAGGCGGAAGACACTGGCATAGCCAGTGCCACACAATACGGGGAGAGCGCGGAGGGAACGGCGCGATGGACCGGTGAGTTGGGGCCGGGTACAATCGAGGGCCCGCAGAATCCCTCCTTTTAACTCCCACCGGCACCGATTCGATCATGCGACGGATGGTTTTCCAATGGTCCTGGCTCGCCCTTTTGGCAGGCCTTCCGTTTCAAGCATTGAGGGCCGATGACGGCTCACGGCTGCGTGCGGAATTCGAACAGCGCGTCGTGCCGTTCATGCAGCGTTACTGCCTCGACTGCCACCAGGGAGCCGAGGCCGAGGCGATGCTCGATCTGACGCGCTACGCGAAGCCGGCCGATGTCGCCCGCGGCTATCAGACCTGGGCGGAGCTCCGCGAGCGTTTGGAGCTGAAGGAGATGCCGCCGAGCGATTCAGAGCCGCAGCCTGCGGAGGCTGAGCGGAAAGCGGTCATCGCTTGGATCGATGCGTTTCGCACATACGAAGCCGAGCAGCATGCCGGCGACCCCGGCCCCGTGCCGGTGCGCCGCTTGAGCAATTCCGAAACCAACTACAGCATCCGCGATCTGACCGGCGTCGACATCCGCCCGACGCGCGAGTTTCCGGTCGATCCCGCCAACGAAGCGGGCTTTGATAACTCGGCCGAATCGTTGACCATCTCGCCGGCGCTGCTGAACAAGTATTTGGCTGCCGCGCGTTACGTCGCCGAGCATTTGGTGCTGACTCCGGACGGCATCGAGTTTGCGCCGCATCCGGTCGTGACCGATACCGACCGCGATAAGTACTGCGTCAAGCGCATCGTCGATTTCTACCTGCGGCAGCCGACCGACTACGCCGACTATTTCTACGCCGCCTGGCAACATCGCCTGGCCGGCGACGGCATGTCGATTGAGCAGCGAGCTGAAGCGGCGAAGATCAGTCCGAAATATTTGCGGCAGATCGATGCGCTTTTGAATGCCGAGGGGCCGGTCTTGCCGGTCCCCGCCCTGCCCCAGGCGACGGCGCAGGGCTCGCCCGAAGTCGAGATCGGCATGGGACCGCTGGCTGTCGTTCGCCGCATGTGGCGCGACTTGCCGGACGATCTATCGCAGGCCGAGGCTGCCCGGCAAGGCTGCGAAAAACTGCGCGACTTCGTCATCGATTTGCGCAAGCGACTGGAACCCGACATCGATGACTTGCAGATTCGAGGCATCCACGTCGGATCGCAACCGTTCGTGCTGTGGAAGAATGGCCAGTACAAATCGTATCGCCAGAAGCCGTATCTCAAGTGGCTCGGCAAGCTTTCACCCGGCGCCGACTCGCGGGCGATCGCCGATGCGCTTACCGTTCCCGAGGAGCGGCAAGCGTACGAAGATTTCGAACTCGAGGTGAGACGCTTTTGCCGCATCTTTCCCGATGCGTTTTATATCTCCGAACGTGGCCGCGATTACGTCGGCAAGCCGAAGGATCAGCAAGAAAAGGGACGCTTGCTCAGCGCGGGCTTCCACAGCATGATGGGCTACTACCGCGACGACGAGCCGCTGATGAAGCTCGTTCTCGATAGCCGCCAGCGCGCCGAGCTCGATCGCCTTTGGCAGGAGCTCGACTTTGTCACCTCCGCGCCGATGCGGCAGTACACCGGCTTTGTGTGGTTCGAGCGCACCGATTCGATCACGATGCGCGACCCCGAGTTCGACTTCGCTCGCGCCGAGGACAAGAGCGTCACCACGCCGGCGATGATCGAGCGCTTGGCCGCGACCTATCTGGCCAAAGCCGAACGTTTGGGAGCCGACGAAACGCAGCGGGCTGCGATCGAAGATTATTTTCTGACGATCAATCAGCAGATTCAGTGGGTTGAAAATGCGCGGCGACTTGCCGAGCCGCATCACATCGACGCGCTGATCGATTTCGCCGAGCGAGCTTTCCGTCGCGATCTGACGACGATGGAAAAGGCCGACCTGCGGGTTTTCTACGAGCGCCTGCGCGCCGAAGATGATCTGTCGCACGAAGAGGCGGTGCAAGACGTGCTGGTGTCGATCCTGATGTCGCCCGAGTTCTACTTTCGAACCGACCTGGCGGCAACTTCGACGGGCCGCACGGCGCTCAGCGATGAAGAGCTGGCGAGTCGCTTGAGCTATTTTCTGTGGTCGAGCATTCCCGACGAGGCATTGCGGGAGACGGCGCGGCAGAACCGTCTACATGAACCGGCCACGCTGCGGACCGAGATCAAGCGCATGCTCGCCGACGATCGCATCAGCGCACTGGCGACCGAGTTCGGCGGCCAGTGGCTCGACTTCCGCCGGTTTGAAGAACATAACAGCGTCGATCGCGAGACGTTCCCGAGTTTCGATGACCAGCTGCGCACGGCGATGTTCGAAGAACCGATTCGGTTTCTCGAGCACCTGATGCGCGAAGATCGATCGGTGCTCGAGTGCCTCGACGCCGACTACACTATCGTTAACGGGCCGCTGGCCGAGCACTACGGGATCGCTCTTCCCGCCGGCAGTTCGACAAACGCTGAGCAAAGCGACGGAGCCGACTCTTGGCAGGTCGTGCCGGCGCGAGCTGCTGGCCGCGGCGGCTTGCTGACGATGTCGGTGTTTCTGACGCAGAACGCACCGGGGCGTCGCACCAGTCCGGTCAAGCGCGGCTACTGGGTTGTGCGACGATTGCTCGGCGAGCACATTCCACCGCCTCCTCCGAATGTGCCTGAAATACCGAACGACGAAACCAAGCTCGGTGAGCTGACGCTGCGCGAGACGCTGGCCAAGCATCGCGAGCATGCCAGCTGCGCGGGGTGCCACAATCGCATCGACTCGATCGGATTGGTGTTTGAAAACTACGGTCCGATCGGCGAGCTGCGCGAGAAGGATTTGTCGGGCAATCCTGTCGACACGCGGGCGATCTTCCCTAGCGGTGACCAAGGGGAAGGCGTTGACGCGCTGCGAAGCTATTTGCTTAAGCATCGCCAGAACGACTTTATTGAAAACTTGTCGCGCAAGTTGCTATCGTTTGCGCTGGGCAGAACGCTGCTGCTATCCGACGAACCGCTGCTGGCTCAGATGCGCAGCAACCTGGCGGCCAATGACTATCGCTTCAGCAGTTTGATCGAAACGATCGTGCTCAGTCCTCAGTTCCTCCAGAAACGCGGCACTGCCGAATTTGCAAGGGAGTAGCGTCATGCATCATGATCATCGCACCGAGTCGCCACTTTCGCCGATGGCGCGCCGCCGCTCCAGTGGCGCTAGCCCGATGTCGCGGCGCATGTTGCTGCGCGGAGCGGGCGTGGCGATGGCGCTGCCGTGGCTGCAATCGCTGCCGGTGTGGGGAAGCGAAGCGGCGGCTGCGGGCGCTGCCTCGGCTTTGCCCAAGCGCTTTGCGGCGCTGTTCATGGCCTGTGGCGTCAATGCCGAACATTGGTGGGCCAAGGGATCGGGCGCGGAGATGGAGCTGGGGCAGAGCCTTTCGCCGCTGGAGCCGCTGAAGGCAAAGGTCAACGTCATCTCGGGACTCTTCAACAAGAACGCCACGGGCGTCGGCATCCATCCTGGCCAGACCGGCAACATCTTGTCGGGAGCATCGCTGCAAAAGGGATCCGAACTGCGCGGCGGCATCAGCGTCGATCAGATGCTGGCCAATCATCTGGGCCAAGACACCGCGCAGGCCAGCCTGGTGCTCGGCTGCGAGCAACCGATCACCGGCTATCACGAGACGAATTTCTCGATGGCCTACAGTTCGCACATCTCATGGCAGAACGCAACGTCGCCGGTGCCGATGGAAGTGTACCCATCGCTGGCGTTCGACAGCTTGTTCGACAATCGCGGTTCGCGCCGCAACCAAAGCGTGCTCGACCGAGTGCAAGAGCATGCCAACAGCCTCAAGCGGCAAGTCAGCGCGGGCGATCAGGCCAAGCTCGACGAGTATCTGACCAGCGTGCGCGAAGTCGAAAAACGCATCGAGCGCATGCGGGACGATCGCGATAAGGCGCTCGATCGAGCCGAGCATCGCGGGGCCAACCCCGTGATGATGCAGCGTCCCGATAACGGGCTGCCCGAAGATATTCGCGAGCACATGCGGTTGATGTGCGACATCGTGGCTTTGGCCTTTCAAACCGACAAGACGCGGTTTGCGACGCTGTTGCTCTGCCGCGACATTTCGGGATTGTTCTATCCCTTCCTCGACGTGCGCAATGCCCATCATTCGGCTT
>JBQCEI010000509.1:0-2794 GCA_051960375.1 Aureliella sp.
CTGAAAATCGCCGACCACCGCCTGCCAATCGCTCTCCCAGTAATCTTCGATCAATCGGCCGCCGTCATCGTGATCGTAGTTGACGCCCCAAACGACAAACGGCTCCCGCGAGTCGCCGGCAACGAAATGAGCCTTGTCTTCGCTGACCTTGATCCACGGCAGCGCTCTGTCGCCTGTAGCGAGGGCCATAAGAAATACGAGTATCTGCCAGTGTGCCACTCGAATCCCCTTTGTAAAGAAAATGATTTACCGCGGAGGCGCGGAGAGCGCGGAGGAATACGAATTAGTCTGTTGGCTCGCGCCAGTTGCTCGTGGGCAGTTCATGCGGCCGGCGGGCAGCTTGCAACAGTTCGATGAGGCTTTGCACTTCTTTGGCGGAGAGGTGCCCGAGCTGTCGCTCATGGCACTTGGCCAGCGGGCCGGCGATCGTTTGCAGCAGTTTGACCCCGGCGGGCGTAATGCGGGCCAGCACTTGCCGGCGATCCTCGGCGCTGCGGATTCGCTCGATCAGCCCGCGGCCGAGCAACCGGTCGAGCAAGCGGGTGATGTCGGGCGAGCGCGAAACAAGGCGCTCGCCGATCGCCAACGTCGCCATCGCTCCGGGCTGAGCCGCTTTGAGCAATCGCAGCACGTTGTACTGCTGGCTGTTGAGATCGTACTGAGCAAAGAGCTCCTCTTCCAATTCGCGCAGCCGATCATAGGTGCGCCACAGGTTGAGGTACAACTCCTGAAGTTGCGTGTCAAATCGCAGTTTGCCTACCGCCGGTTCCTTGTCTGCCATGCCCACGCCTTGCCAGGTCCATGAAAGTCACTCGTTTGTCCCAAGGATAATTGTCCGGGGCGACCCTTGCCAAGGCGGGGCGACCGGCGGAGTTCGGCTGCGGGCGGTGAAAACGCGTCGGTTCGTCGTTCCCGCATTTGTTTGATACATTGCAGCGGAGCTGCCCATTATCACTTGTCGGCCGTGAGGTAGATATGTTGAGCGAGACACGCGTGAACACGGATAATCCCGGTGGGCCGCCTGGCAATGTATCGGGCAGTGAAACGACCGACGAAGCGGGCGTTATTCCTGCGCCGGCGACCGGCGAACGGTTCGAATCGCCCGCGTCGATGACGACAGTCGTGGCGGAGTCGCAGTCGGCGCTTTCAGGATCGAACTTTCAGCCGCTCGATCCCCGAACCGTCGCGGCCGAACGCACTTTGAGCTGGATAATCATTGCGGTAGTCACCGTCGGCGGCTTGTTCGGACAAGCGATCTATCTGGCCATCAACTGGCCGCCAGACCTGATCTTTCTGGCGATCGCAGTGGCTTATGTGCTCCTGTTGGCGTTCCTTGTTTGGGCCGGCCACTTTTATCCCGTGATCGCTCTTCGCCACGCGGCATGGCGACTTGACGAGCAAGGCTTCGAGATCCGCCGCGGCGTATGGTGGCGACACGAGATCACGGTCCCGCGCTCTCGCGTCCAGCACACCGATGTCCACCAGGGGCCGCTGATGCGCAAGTTCGGCCTCGCCCGCTTGGTCATCAACACTGCCGGCACGCATAACGCATCGATCGCGCTCGACGGCCTGTCGCTGGAAACCGCGCAAAAGCTGCGAAGCGAATTGGTCGCTGACTCCATTCCGCAGCGCGAACCATCTGAGTTCGGAGAGCCGCGGTGACCGAGCAGCGCCACAAGTCGACCGACCAAGAGGCGCACTGGCTGCACCCGAGTTCGTTAGTGTTCGAATTCGTCGGCGGGATTCGTAGTCAACTGATCCCTGCTCTGCTGGCCCTGTTCGGCGCGACGACCGGCACTTGGCTTGGCGGATTGATTGCCCTGCTTTACTTCGTCGGATCAATGACCGCGGTGGTGCTGCGTTACGTTACGCTGCGATATCGGCTGGTTGGCGATGAACTGATCATCGATGAAGGAGTCATATTTCACGTGCATCGGACGGTGCCGATCCAGCGGATTCAAAACATCGATGTGGTGCAGAACCCGTTTCATCGATTGCTGCGCGTGGCTGAAGTGCGCGTCGAGACCGCTTCGGGCACCGAGCCGGAAGCGGTGCTGCGCGTCTTATCTCTCGCCGAGTTCGAATCGCTGCGAGCTCGCATCTTTGCGCGCAAGCGTAGCTACGAACTGGCTCAGTCCGCCGCAAGCGAGCCAGCGGCTGCGCCGCCGGTCATCCTCGAACAGCTGACTAGCGCGGTCCAGCCGGCAGGTCAGGCAGCTCAGAGAGAGACGATCATGAAGATCTCTTTCGCACAGCTTGCCTTGGCCGGCATCGCGAGCAATCGGGGGACGGCGTTGCTGCTGGTCGGCCTGGGCTTCGTCTCGCAGCAGTTCTCCACCGTGGCTCGCAGCTGGAGGATCGAAACGGCAGAGCTAACTCGTTACTTGCCCGAGAACAGCAGCGCGATCGTGATGCTGGCCCTGGCAATTGCCGGTCTGCTCGCCCTGCTCACCTCAGTAAAGATATTGTCGATCGCATGGTACGTGCTGAAATTCTACGATTACACGTTGGACCGCTCCGGCGACGCTCTGCGCGTTAGTTGCGGGCTGCTGACGCGAGTGTCGGCCACGGTGCGCCGCGACCGCATTCAACTAATCAGTATTCGTCGCACGCTGATCGGTCGCTGGTTAAGGATCGCTTCGATCCGCATCGAGACGGCCGGTGGCGGCGGCGAGTCGGACGATCCGACGGCGACCATCGCTCGTCGGTGGTTTCTGCCGGTGATCTCAGAAGCTCAAATCCCGGCCATCATGGAGCAGCTGAGCCCGGGGCTGAAATGGGACGAGCGAGCGTT
>JBQCEI010000510.1:0-12534 GCA_051960375.1 Aureliella sp.
AGCCAAGAATGACAAAATCTGGGAGAGATTGCGCTCGGTGACCGCTTCGGCTGAAGAACGCGACGACTCGGCCGATCAAAGAATCCAGTCTTGGATTGCGGGCTTGAAAATGATTTCGGATTACCCGCTGGGTTCCGGAGGACGAGCCGCCTTCGTCAGTCCGCGCGGCATGGCTTACATCGCGCACATCCGAACCGACCAGTTCCGCGCGATCCACAACGGCTACCTCAACATCATGGCCGGCTGGGGAGTTCAAGGTTTCGCGCTGCTCATCCTGGCCCTAGGCATTGCCTGCGTGGCGATGGTGCGAGCGACGTGGCTCAATTCCAGCGCCGGAGCCGATGGCGACACATTCCTCGGAGCGGCCATCTTTGCGGCCTTCGCCGGACAAGCGGTGACGACCGTCTTCGGCGATTACCTCGACGGCGAGTGGTTCATTTGGCTGGCGGTCTTCGGGCTGAGCTATGCCAAGCTGACCGAGGACTGGTTCTACGTCGACGCCTATGACGCCGAAGCCGTTGATGGGCTCGATGAAGCGCTCGTCGATGAGGGAGTCGATGACGCTATCGACAACGCTTACTCTCCGAGCATTCAGTTCCCATAACCGGTTGCGGCTACCGCTTCCCAAGAGCAACACTTCACAAGAGATACTATGTGCGGCATCGCCGGCTATGTCGATTGGAACAATCAGACTCCCGAGGGCGTTCTCGGAGCGATGACCGATGCGCTCGAGCATCGCGGCCCGGATGCTCGCGGGGAACTTAGGATTCCACTGCCGCAAGGCACGCTGGCTCTCGGGCATCGTCGCTTGGCGATCATCGACCTCAGCGGCGGTGGCAGCCAGCCCATGTCGCGTGGCTCGCGGCACATCGTCTTCAACGGCGAGATCTACAACTATCGCGAGATCAAAAAAGAGCTCGAAGGACTGGGGCAGCGCTTCGTCAGCAGTAGCGATACCGAAGTGATCCTAGCCGCCGTCGAGCAGTGGGGAGTCGCTGATGCGGTCAGCCGTTTCAACGGCATGTTCGCCTTCGCCCTCTTCGATGACGCCACTGGCCAGCTCGTCCTGGTGCGCGATCGCGCGGGGGTCAAGCCGCTGTACTATTGCCGCCGCAATGGCCTGCTGCTGTTCGCTTCGGAGCTGAAGGCGCTGCTGCAGCATCCGGCCTTCGACTCCGCGCTGAGCAATGAAGCCATCACCTCGTTCTTCCGCTATGGCTACGTACCATCGACAGAATGCATCTTCGCATCGGCCCGCAAGGTTCCCCCTGGCCACTTCCTGCGCATCGACTTGGCCACTGGCGAGGAATCGCTGACGAAATACTGGGACATCATCGACAGCTTCAATCAATCGAAGCTTCCGATCGGCTTAGTCGACGCCATCGAGCAATTGGAAGAACTTCTGCAGTCGGCCTTCGAGTATCGCATGGTCAGCGATGTCCCGGTGGGCGTCTTCCTGAGCGGCGGCTACGACAGCTCGATCGTCACCGCCATACTTCAAAAGCATGCCGGTCAGCGCCTCAAGACCTTTACCATTGGATTTGAAGACGACGATTTCAACGAGGCTCCGTATGCTCGGGCGATCGCCGAGCGGCTCGGAACCGATCACACCGAACACCTGTGCACGGTGTCCGAGGCGCAGCAGATAATTCCGACGCTGGCCGATTACTATGACGAGCCCTTCGGAGATGCATCGGCGATTCCTACGATGCTCGTCAGCCGCATCGCCCGCCAATCGGTCAAAGTAGCCCTGTCCGCCGACGCGGGCGATGAGTTGTTCGCGGGCTACAACCGATATGCAAACGTGCTCAACTTCGCGGCCTTTGCCGAGCGCATTCCCCGATGCCTGCGCATCTCGGCCTTGTTTGGTCTGTTGGCCAGAATCCCGCTGCCCCGACAGGCCGGCCAGCGAACGCTGCGAAACCTGCAAGCCCTCTATGGAGACCAGACGTCGCAGCGCAGCCTGGTGCACATCGGCAATCACGTCTTTCGCGATTCCGATCTGTCGGCCTTGCTCGCCGATCGCTTTCGTCCGAAGAGCAATTGGTTCGACGCCGGAGACATGCTCACCAGCGGCAACGACGTGCTCAATAGGATGCTGGCTCTCGATTACAAAACGTACCTCCCCGACGACATCCTGACCAAGGTCGACAGAGCGACGATGGCCGTGTCACTCGAGGGGCGCGAACCGTTGCTCGACCACCGCCTGGCCGAGTTCACTGCTCGGCTGCCGTCGGAGTTCAAAATCAGCGGCACAGAGCGCAAATACATCCTGAAACGCATCGCCCATAAACACCTGCCCGAGCCCTTACTGAATCGCCCGAAAAAAGGGTTCAGCGTTCCATATTTCCGCTGGCTGCGAAGCGATCTCAAGAGCTTGGTGGACCATTTGCTCGAACCGCGCCGCATCCAGCGACAAGGCATCCTCAACGCTCCGTATGTCGAGAAGTACAAGAAGATGTTTTTCACGGGCAACGAGAAAACCAACGTAGGCATGTGGAACTTGCTCATGTTCCAGATGTGGCTCGAGCGCTGGCAGCCAAGTCTCGCCGTTTAGCGGCCGGCTGTATTGCACCAGCCGGCACGCGGTAAGCACGTGGGCAGAAGTCTTCGATGGTAAGTCGGTTGGCCGGACGGCGGCAAGCTTGTGCGAGTTTGCAAATAGTCAAAACCGTTGAAACACAGAGACACAGAGGGCACGGAGCCTTCTGTGGATACGCCTCAGTGCACTCTGTGCCTCTGTGTTTCTATTTCGGTTCATACGAGACAGTAGGTGGAGCTACTGGTCCGAGCAGACCATTTTCAACGTGCAAAGACTTCTGCTGCCCTGCTTAGCGTCCGGTTGCTATCGTCAAACCGCGAGCTACCGCCCGGCGGCTGATCAAGCCTCGAGTCCCATCGCCGGCTTTAGGCACAAAACCGGACTGAATTACTCAAGAGCAAAAACAAGATGTTGTTAACCACCACTAAGACGGCTGATTCAGCCCGCGAACCGCTCACCATCTCCTCGCCGGACCGTCAGCGCCTCTATCCGGGAACGTCGACATTGGGCTGGCGAGTGATGCAGCGCATCAAAAGCGATTACTACACACCCGAAGAGTGGTACGAATCGCTGGTCGACAAGCTGGTCGATAGCGAGACGACCTGGATCGATATCGGCGGCGGCCAGTTTATCTTCCCCCACAACCAAACGCTGGCCACGGTCCTGGCGGAACGATGCAAGTTGCTGGTCGGGGTCGATCCCTCGGACAACATTCTCAAAAACGAAACGGTCCACGTCCGCGTGCAGTCGATGCTCGAAGATATCAAAGAGGACCGGCTCTACGACTTGGCGACCATGCGCATGGTCGCTGAACATGTCACCGATCCGCACAACTTCCTCTCAACGCTCGCTTCGATGGTGAAACCGGGTGGGCATGTGGTTTTGGTCACGCCTTACAAGTGGTCTCTCGTCTCGGTCCTGGCTCAATTGGTCCCTTCGAATCTTCACGCTGCCTGCGTCCGTTTGCTAACCCCCGAACGAGAGGCGCAGCACGTATTTCCTACCTACTACAAACTCAACACCTACACAGATCTGAAACAACATTTTGCGGCGGCAGGCTTTGAGGAAGTCTGGGTCGAGAAGCTGGCCGACTGTTCGGTGTTCAAACGATTTCGCATCGGAACGCGCATCGAACTAGCCCTGTACCGACTTTGCCGAAGACTGCGCCTCGGTTATCCCGAAGCCAACATCGTCGCCGTCTTCCGCCGCAAGAACACCGCAGCTGAGATCTAAGTCAACCGGTTGAAAAAGCCCACGGCGGTTCATCATCGGCCGCCGATCACCAGGCCGCGGTTGGCGGCAAGAAACCGCGTGCCGGCTCAATTAGCTCGCTGTTCGATTAGGCCGGCGTCTTTCATTGGCGGCCTCAGCGTTCCATTCATGCCGAGCTCATTTATCGAGATTGATCGTATGCGTATTCACCAACAATCGGTCAGTGCCTTCGCCCAGTGGAGCGGCGATAGCAACCCCATCCACGTGGACCCGGTTGCAGGTAGAGCTTCTGCATTCGGCAGCACGATCGTCCACGGCGCGTTGTCGACGATCGAATCGCTCAAGCAGGTAGAGCGAGACAGCGCCGCGCGGCGGCGCGTCGCAGCACTGGAGATCGTTTTCCGAGGCGAAGTGCGCCCAGAGCGAGACTACCGCGTCGAAACCTCTGCGGCCAGCGCCAACGCCTTTACTCTATCGGTCCGCGATGATGGGCATACGCAGCTCTCGGCCACGGTGGAGATGCGTGCAGCTACGGACAATGGTCCCCCTGCTGCAGCGGTCGCCTGGTTGCAAGCAGCCAAGACCAGCGGCATCCAGAGCGGAACCAGCGACAAGCCGTTCGCCTGGCAGCCGGCCGATTTCCAACAAGGGGAACAGATCCTCGCAGTCCATCGCTTCGGCGATCATTCCGCTTCGAATGATTCGCTGCTGACCAGCACGCAGGAAAAGGTGCTCGGTCTGTGCAGCTTCATCGTCGGCATGAAAGCCCCCGGCCTGTCGTCGCTGTTCACGCGGCTGAAAGTACAGTACGAACCTGCATCGAAAACCGACACCGACGCGTTTGCTTACCGCCTGACGTTCGTCGATTACGATCCTCACTTCCGCCTGCTGGAGACAGAGCTCGAGATCGCTTCGCTCGATGGCCGGCCGATCGCCACGGCGCACATTCAAAGCTACGTCCGCTTTCCGCGGGAACAACCGAACCCACAAAACTACGTCGCGAGCTTCCCGCCAGAAGTTCGAACATTGCAGCATCAAGTAGCCCTGGTGTGCGGAGCCAGCCGAGGCTTGGGGGCAGAACTGGCTGCCGCGCTGGGAGCCGCGAAATGCTACGTCTACTTGGCCTGCCGCCACCCCGACGAGCACACCGAGGCATTGGCCGAAGCGATTTGCGCAGCTGGTGGAGCGGCAACGATCGAAGCGGCTGATGTGAGCGATCCCGAGTGGTGCGAGGGTGCGAAAGCTCGCATCGTCGGTACGCACGGCCGGTTGGATCTGTTGATTTTGAACGCTTGCGCGCCGCTGGTCATGACTCAGGTATCGGCCGCTGCGGCCGGCCAGTCCGCTGCCTACATCAGCCAGAACATCGCCCTCAGCCACACGCCGCTGATCCATTTCTTGCCCGCCGTCGCGGCGGCCCAAGGCACCGTCGTCGGCATCTCTTCATCGGCGGTCGATGAAACTCCAGCAGGCTTTGCCGACTATATCGCTGTCAAAATGGCCCTGGAAGGAGCGCTCAAAACAGCGGCTCGCGAAAACCCGACAACGCGGTTCGTCATCGCCCGTCCGCCCCGGCTGCGCACGAGCTGGAACGATACGCCGGCCCGTGCCATGGGCGCGATCCCACCTTCGGCCGTCGCGCTCCGCATCGTCGAAGCCATCGCCCGGCCGGACAATCAATCGAACGTGCAAGTGCTGACGTCGTTCCCTTACGAAGAACCTAAGACGCAAGCACGCAAGCGAGAGCCCGACCTCAAGCTCGTGCTCTGTTCCAGCTTTACGCTCGATCCGATCCGCCAAAGCGTCGAGCGCTGGTCGCGCGAGCTGGGCGCGCTGATCGACGTCGAGCTGGCGCCGTATGCGCAAGTGCTGCAAGAATTGCTCAACCCAGCCAGCTCTTTGGCCCGCAACTCGGGCGCATCGGCGGTTCTGCTCCGCATCAGCGATTGGCTGCGCGAGCTTCCCGAACACCGGCGAAGCGATGCGGCGGAAATCGAACGCTTGCTCCGCTCGACGGCAGCCGAGCACGTGCAGGCGTTCAAGACGCATCGCGACTTTGCCAAAGGTCCGACACTCTTAGTGCTCTGTCCATCGACGACCGACGAAATTGTGAGCGATTCGCTAGTGCAAGAGATCGAGCGCTCGATCACTGCGGCCTTGGACAACGTTCCAGGGCTGACCGTAGTCGACGCCCGCAACTATCACGCAATTTACGAAGTGCCCGAAGATGCGATTGGAGATGCGCTGCGCGAAGAGATCGCGCATATCCCGTATCAAGATGCGTACTACCATTTCCTGGCGACGCTCATCACGCGCGTCTACCATCGCAATTTAAGTGCGCCAAAAAAAGTTGTCGTGCTCGACTGCGACAATACGCTGTGGTCGGGCGTTGTCGGCGAAGTCGGCCCCGAAGGAATCGTCTTCGATCCGGTCCATTTGCGGCTGCATAGACGGCTGGCTGAGCTAGCCGACAGCGGCATCTTGCTGTGCCTATGCAGCAAGAACGAGCAAGCCGATGTCACCGCGGTCTTTGAAAAGCGTGCGGACTTTGGGCTGCGGCCCGAACAGTTCGTCGGCTCGATGATCAACTGGCTCCCCAAGAGCGAAAACATTCGCTCCTTGGCAGAAAAACTAAATCTCGGCCTCGACAGTTTCATCTTCCTGGACGACAACCCGGTCGAATGCGCCGAGGTGCGGAGCAGCTGTCCCAGCGTGTTGACGATCCAGTGGCCCCACGATGCCGAGGCCGCCGCGCGACTGCTCGACCATCTTTGGGAATTCGACATTCATGGCACGACCGCCGAGGACCGCAAACGGACTCGGATGTACCGCGAAGAATTTCAGCGCCAAGAAATTCAGCAGCGCGCAGCCAGCTTTCAGGAGTTCATCGATTCGCTGCAGTTGAACGTCGACGTGCAGCCGCTGTCCGAGGATACGCTCGCCCGCGCCGCTCAGTTGACGATGCGGACCAACCAGTTCAATTTCACCACGGTTCGCCGCAGCGAGTCGGAGTTGCGAGCCCTCATGGCCGACGCGCGTTACGAACTTCGAACCGTCAGCGTCAGCGATCGCTTTGGCGATTACGGCCTGGTCGGATTCCTGATCGCCGAAGCCATCGACGATGCGCTCGACGTCGATACGTTCTTGCTGAGCTGCCGCGTGCTGGGTCGCGGCGTCGAGCATCGCATGGCCGCCGAGCTCGGCCGTTTGGCGCAGGCTCGCAATCTACCCCGAGTGCGCTGGCGTCACATTCCCACCGAACGCAATGCTCCGGCGCGAATCTTTTTGGAACACATCGCTGGCGGCACTTTGACAGCCGATCGTTCGACTGCGTGCGAATACCTAGCCGAGGCCGATTCGCTGATCGAGCTGCGTTTCGAAGCCGCTCAAGAAGCGTCGGTCGTTGAAGAAGCTCCCAAGTCGAAATCGCCCGAAGCCAGCGCGAGCGGGTCAGTGCGGCAACGCGAGCGACAGATCGAGCGCATCGCAGCCGAGCTTGCCAGCTACGCTCAGTTGACACAGGCGTTTGAAGGAGCGGCCGCGTCTGACACCGAATCTCCCGCCCAGCCAGCCGAACCGACCACCGCGCAGGTTGAGGACATCGCCGAGACGGTCACGGCGGTGTTTGCCAAGTCGCTGCGACTCTCGGCCGAAGAAGTCACGCGCATCGATCGCCTCGATGCGATGGGCTGCGATTCGTTGCAGATCGTCGAGATCACCGTTGCCCTGACGAAGCAATTCTCGTGGCTGCCCAAGACGCTGCTGTTCGAACATCACAGCGTCTCGGAGATTGTGGCGCAGATCGCCGGCCTGGCCAGCGGCAAAACGGAACCGGTGTCCTCCCCCGCAGTGTCCGGCGCGGCGATGCGGACCGCTCCAGTCGGCGGCGACATCGCCATCGTAGGCCTCGCCATAAACTGCGCCGCGGGCAACTCGCTGGAAGAACTTTGGCAGTGCCTGTCCGAAGGCCGTAGCGCGGTGACGCGCGTGCCGGCTCAGCACGACAGCTTCGTCGGCCAGCTCGCCGATGCGCGGCCGCACTACGCCGGCTTGCTGCAGGGAGCCGCTGACTTCGATCCCGAGTTCTTCGGCATTTCGCCGCGCGAGGCGGAGTACATGGACCCGCAGCTGCGTCAAGTGTTGCAGACCGCGTGGCATGCGCTCGAAGACGCAGGGGCTCAGGGTGAAGCGTTTGATCCGGCCACCGGCATCTTTGTCGGCGTCATGTATGGGTCGTATGGCCGCTTCGCCAACGCAATCGCTACCGAGAAAGCCAGCGCGTACCGATGCTGGGAAGGGTTCAGCCTGGCCAATCGCTTGTCGCAGGTTCTCGGAACGCACGGACCGAGCTTGTCGATCGATACGGCCTGCTCTTCATCGGCGACCGCTCTTCACTATGCCTGCCATTCGCTGCGCGAGGGTGACTGCTCGACGGCGATCGTCAGCGGCGTCAACTTGATCATCGATCCCGATCGACTGGTGCAGTATGGCCGGCTGGGAATTCTTTCGGCTTCGGGCAAGTGCGTTCCCTTCGGTGCCGGTGCCGACGGCACGGTGCTCGGCGAAGGAGCCGTCTCGGTTGTACTGCGGCCGCTCGCGGAGGCCCAGCGACGCGGCGACCGCATCTATGCCGTAATTAAAGCAACCGGAGTGAGTGTCGGTGCCGGTTCAGTCGGCTTCACTGCCCCCAATCCGAATGCCCAAGCCCGCGCCGCTCGCAACGCGATCATCGCCGCGGGGATCGATCCGCGCACGGTGCAATATATCGAAACGCATGGAACCGGGACTGAACTGGGCGACCCGATCGAAGTCCGAGGCCTCGAACTGGCGTACTGCGACCGCGGGCTGTGGCAAGCGGATCTTCAAATCGATCACTCGTGCACACTCGGCTCGATCAAACCCAACATCGGCCATCTCGAAGCGGGTGCAGGTTTGACCGGCATCGTCAAAGCGGCTTTGCAACTTTATCACCGCACGCTTGTCCCGAGCTTGAGCTCCGATGCGCCGAACCCGCAAATCCACTTTGAACAACTGCCGTTCGACGTTCAGCGCTCATTGACCCAGTGGCAACCTCCGACCGCACGGCGCGGCGGCGTTTCGCTGACGCTTCCTCGGCGAGCTGCGGTCAACTCCTTTGGAGTCGGTGGCTCGAACGTGCACGTGATCCTAGAAGAGGCTCCAGCGTCAGCTGCAGCGGCAACAGAGCCCGCGATGGATCGCAGCACGCATGTGCTCGCGCTCTCGGCCGCCTCAGAGTCGGCGTTGCGGTTGCAAGCTTCTGCCTGGCAACGTTTCCTAGCCGACTGCGACGGGGACAAGTTCGCCGACGTGTGCTTTAGCGCCAACGTGGGACGCAAACATCAACCGGTGCGAGCGGCCGTCGTGCTGCCGCCGCTGGCCGATGCGTGCGACGCGCTCGAAACCCTGGCACAAGGTGGCGCTGACGGCGGAGAGCTGCTCGGCTCAAACGGCGGCGAGCCTTCCATGCTCGACGCGCCGCCGGCGCTCAAGACCGCCTTCTTGTTCACCGGCCAGGGTGCACAGTATCCCGGGATGCTTCAGCAATTGCACGCTGAAAGCCCGGTATTCCGCGAAGCGTTCGATCGATGCGCGAACTATCTCGAGCGTCTGCTGCCGCGTCCGCTCGACCAAATCCTCTTTTCCGGCGAAGGGGATGATCGCGAGCACGCGATCCATCAAACCGGCTTTACGCAACCGGCTCTGTTTACGATTCAATACGCCCTCTTCCAGCTCTGGAAATCGTGGGGCATCACCGGCCACTATCTGATGGGTCACAGCATCGGCGAGGTCGCGGCCTACTGCGCTGCCGGCGGATGCTCGCTCGAGGATGCTCTGCAACTGGTCGCTGCTCGCGGCAGGCTGATGCAAGCCCTCCCGTCAGGCGGCGGCATGTATTCGGTCGCCCTGGACCGCGATTCGGTCAAGCGTGCCATCGAAGACTTAGGCTCCAGCGTCTCCATCGCGGCGATCAACGGCCCCAATCAAACGGTGATCTCCGGCCCGCGGACGTTAGTGGCCCAAGTTGCCGAGCGGATCGAAGCCCAACATGCAGTGAAGACGACGCAGCTAGCCGTTTCGCACGCGTTCCATTCGGCGTTCATGGATCCGATGCTCGATCAGTTCGAAAGCGTCCTGCGTTCACTCGACCTGGGCGTGCCGAAAACGGCGCTCGTCAGTTCGGCCACCGGCAAGCTCGTACAAGATGCGATGAGCAAGCCCGATTACTGGCTCCAGCAGGCTCGCAATGCGGTGCTCTTCACCGACGCGATGGCTTCACTCGAGCAGCAGGGCATAACGCATTACGTAGAACTCGGACCGCATCCGATCATGCTTTCGATGGGACGCCAGTGCGTGGCGGGGGCCAACGTCCAGTGGCTGCCCAGCGCGCGCCGCGGTCAAGAGGATTGGTCGGTCATTCTCGATAGCCTTTGCAAGTTGTACGCTTCTGGCGCAGAAGTCGATTGGCGCGGATTCGATGCACCGTACGCCCGCCGCCGAGTGACCGTTCCCGGATACCGATTCGACACGCGGCGCATCTGGCTCGAAGAACTTGAAGCGGGCGAGCTGACGCATACCGGGGCTGCGGGCCGAAGCTCATCGACATCACCAGGAGGTTCGGAAGGCTCGGCCAAAGGTGCGCAGGCCTACGAGCTCGACTGGATCGAACAACCTCGCGAGGCGGCTGCGCCAAACGTGGGAACACCGAATGCGGGAGCACCGAATGCGGGAGCACCGAATGCAGCGGCGAGCGGTACTTGGCTGCTGCTCTCGGATGAATTCGCTACCACCGCGGCGCTGGCCGATGCACTGGCCGCGCGAGGCATCGCTTGCGTCCGCGCCGACATTTCCATGTCACCCAAGACACTAGCGAGCGACCAGAGCAAGACAAAGCACTTACCGCAATCACGCAATGGCAAATCATCGCTCAATGGCGCGGCGCATCTCAGCGTCGCTTCGGCGGCAGACCTGGAACGGTTGCTCAGCCAAAGTGCTCCGCTGGCACGCATCGTCTTTGTCGACCAGCCGCACAACGCCAGCTCGAGCGACGCTCAAGCGATCTACCGACGAGCGGTCGATAAAGTTTGCGAACTGTCACAGCTGGTTGCGGCGGTGAACCGCAGCGGGGCCGCTGGTTCCAGATGCCTATGGACGATCACGAACAACGCGATCGCGGCCGACGAACAGAGCTCGCTGGCGCTGAGCGCTGCGACTCTGTGGGGCTTTGCTCGAGTAGCGGTCCTCGAGGCAGATGCGACCTGGGGCGGAATCATCGATGCCGATGATCTTCGAACTCAAGCCGATCGATTGATCGACGAGATCACGGCCCCGAGCGACGACGATCAGATCGTCTTGCGCCAGGCGCATCGCCTGGTGCCGCGGCTGAAGCGCTGCGAACCGAACGCCGGTAGGCAAGCCGCCGGCCTGGGCCCGGCGTTTGACCTAGCCGACGGAGCTGTCCTGGTTACCGGCGGGCTTGGCGGCGTCGGCATGCACCTGGCCCAGTGGCTGGCAGAGCAGGGGGCGGGCAAGCTGGTGCTGACCAGTCGATCGGCAGCCGTATCACCCGAAGCCGCAGCGACGATCGAACGCCTGCGTAGTCGCGGTGTCGAGATCGCGACCGTCGCCGCGGACGTCTCGACGCGCGAAGGCATCCAAACATGTTTCCAAGCGCTCGGCCACACGCCGCTCGTCGGCATCATCCATGCCGCGGGCGTCGACCTCCAGCGCCCCATCGCCGACACCACGCCGGAAGACATCGAGCGTTTGTTGGCCGCCAAAGTGCGAGGCGCGTGGCTGCTGCACGAAGCGAGCGAAGGCTTGGATTTGCAAATGTTCGTCTGCCTATCGTCGATGTCCTCGGTCTTGGGTTCGGCCGATCGAAGCGCTTATGCGGCGGCCAACGCCTTTCTCGATGCGCTCGCGCACTATCGCCGCGAGCGGGGCTTGCCGGCGCTAGCGCTGAACTTCGGCCCCTGGACCGGCGGCGGAATGGCCGACGAGAATTCGTTGGCGCAGCTGGCCAGGATCGGGAACTACGGTTTGGTTCCCGAGCCGACGCTGCAACTGGTCGAGCGTTTGATTCGAGAACATGCCACGCAAGCGATGGTGGCCGACATCGACTGGCAGCGGTTCCGTGCCGTATTCGAATCGCGGCGTTCCAAGCCGCTGCTGGGCGAGCTGGGGCGCGAGGCTAAGCCGGACACCGGCTCGCAAACGCGCCGTTCCTCGGCGGCCTTCGACTGGCTCGAGCAACTTCGCGGTGTGCCCGAAGCGGATCGAGCAGGCGAGCTGATGAAGTTGCTTCAGCAAGAACTGGCGCAGACGCTGCGCATGCAGAACGCTCGCGGCATTTCGCTCGACCGCAGCCTTTTCCAGATGGGCCTCGATTCGATCACCGCGGTCGAGTTCTCGCTCAAACTGCAACGGCACACCGGCGTGCCGAGTGCGTCGCTGCTGGTCGGCGCGCCGACAATCCGCCGCGTCGCCGACGCTCTGCTGCAACTGCTCAGCGAGCCCCTTGCGCGTCCAGCCGCTGGAAACTCTGACACGGGAAGCTCAAGCGCTGCAGCCGCAAACGCGGACGGAACATCGAGCTTGCAAGAGTTACAGGCGAATCCGGCCGCGATCGTGGCAGGTGAACTGGTCGCCGCGTGTGACACCGTCGGGGGAAGTGACGTAATGGAGCCCGCGGTACTTGAATTCTGCAAGACGGCTTGGCCCACTCGCCGGCCCGACTACATCGAAAGCCGCTGGAAGTG
>JBQCEI010000511.1:0-2305 GCA_051960375.1 Aureliella sp.
CCCCGAAGCGGGGCGAGGGGGAGACAAGAAATGAGTTGCGCTCGCCCTATAAAAATCTTCTCTCCCCTCGCCCCGCTTCGGGGAGAGGGGCCGGGGGTGAGGGGTCTTCAAGGAGCATGGCTTGTCAAGCTTTGTCGCGGGTTCGTCCCTCGCTTACGCATCGGGTTAGTAATCCACTTACCCGAAGGTTCCAAAACTTTCCAGCAGCATTTCGACGACCAGGTGCCAGCCGTCGATTAGCACGAACATCAGCAACTTGAACGGCAGCGAGATCATCGCTGGCGGCAACATCATCATGCCCATCGAAATGGTGATGGCGGCTACGACCAGGTCGATCAGCAAGAAGGGCAAGAAGATCTGAAAGCCCATGAGGAACGAGGTCTTCAATTCGCTGAGCATGTAAGCCGGCAAGAGAACGCGGAGCGGTACCTCTTCGAAGTTCTGAGGCGCCGGCGCATCGGGGGCATAGTAGCGATAGAACAAGTGCACATCGTCGTGATTGCCCGCCATGTCGATCTGGTGGCTCATGAAATCGCGCACCGGAGTGATGCCCGCAGTCCACGCTTCCTCGATGCCCATCTGCGAGCCCGCGGCCGTGTAGGGCTCGATCGCATCGCGATACACCTGGTTCCACACCGGGGCCATGATGAACATCGTCATGAACAAAGCGATCGATGTCACGACTTGGCTCGGCGGCAACTGCCCGGTCCCCAGCGCCTGGCGCAGCAGCCCCAAGACGACGATGATCCGCACGTAACAGGTCGTCATCAGCAAGATGGCTGGAGCCAGACTGATGACCGTGAGCAACAAGACGATTTGCAAACTGCTCGAAAGCCCTTCGCGGCTGGTCCACTTTTCAGGACCGCTCAGCAGAAAGCTTTGCGCGCTATTGCCAGCGGAGCTGCCATCGGATTGTGTCGTCGACGATTGATCGCTGACGCTGTTGGCGCCGCTCATGAGATTGCGCAGGCCGCGTTCCAGCTCGGGCGCTTGCTGAGCGCGGGCAGGCGCGGCCAGAGCCAGCCAACCCATGACGGCCAGGACCCAGAAGCTGCAACTCTTTTTTCGCAGTGCGATAGCTGCCATCAGCCAGTTCTCCCGATGTTGTGAAGCACCGTTCGAAACGAATCGGAGATGCTGCCCGCTTGCGAGCTTTCGCACATCCCGCAAATGCGGTCCACCTCCAAGGGGTCGACGATCTCGCTGATCGTCCGCACTTCGCCTTGCAGGTTGCTCATCAGCACCAGCTTGGGCCCGAAGCGGACGAGGATCAGTTGTTGACGCGGCGCGAGCGGCGAGCGTCCGAGAACTTGCAACACTTGCTTGGGAAGATTGCCGCTCAGGTTCGGCGTCGCCTTGCGATAACACCACGCAGCCCCGAGCAACAGGCCGACGACGATCAGCAGGCTCGAAATCACCGACACGAACATCTGCACCGTGCCGGTCGAACGTTTTTCTTGCGAAGACGAGTCGCTGGCAGTCGGCGGCTTGAGCGGTCGATGTTCGTCTTTGGTACCAGCGGCATTGCCCGCGTCGCGCTGCGGCTGCATGGAGGTGGCATCCGCGCTGGTGAACTGAGCCTGACTCACGTGCGAGCGCAAGTGCGACGCGCCGGAAGGCGGATAGCCGCCGGTGTTTTGCACCGCATTCAAAGGCGCTGCTGATCGCGACGGTTCACTCGGCGGGAGCGAAGGGGGCGATGGCACGCGCTGCAGCGGCGAAGCGTGGTCGGGGACGCGTTGGAGCGCCGCCGCCGGAGAGACTGCAGTTGACGGTGAAGCG
Source organism: Aureliella sp. (assembly GCA_051960375.1). GTDB lineage: Bacteria > Planctomycetota > Planctomycetia > Pirellulales > Pirellulaceae > Aureliella. The sequence goes on from JBQCEI010000511.1 coordinate 1,783, forward strand.
GCATCGGCCGCGGCTGCATCGCTGCTATCGGCCAGATGCTTTACCGAGCGACTCGATTGCAGCTCGGAATTGGGATGCTGACGCGACGCCGTGGTCCACGACTGATCGCCGAGCGCTGCTTGGTCGCGCGGCGAGGCAGAATCATCGCGCAAAGTCGCCGAGTTGTCGCGAAGCGAGCTGGCGGGCTCGTCGTCGCTGAGCGTGCGACGTGCGCCTGATGGGGGAGCAGTGGATGCACCGGAGGGATTGCCGCTGCTGATCAGCGGCGCAGCAGCGCCGCCATTCTGCGCAAGGGCGCAGTGGGCCGCTGAAGCCAGCAGCCAGCCGGCCAGGCAAAGGGCGTAAAACTTGGGTCTCACGAGCGACGTCCTTGTCGTTCACGCGCCTCCGGGCGGAAGCGCAAAAATCGATCCTCTCCAGTTCGGTTAGTTCGGCGCTGCCGGAGTTCGCGGGAAGAACTTGGCAGGCCAACCACTGACCGAAACGTTGTTAGTTTTACCGCGGAGACGCGGAGAGCGCGGAG
>JBQCEI010000512.1:0-7564 GCA_051960375.1 Aureliella sp.
TTCTCCGCGGTAAAGACAAGCCTGGAATTGGAACATTGATTGCATTTGTCCCAGTTTGCATGATTCGGTCCGTATTGCCCCAACCAACGCAACAACACAAAGGAAGGAGAGGAGCATGGGTCAAGAAAACTCAAATGACCAAGCGCCTCCTCCTCCACCTCCGACGCTGTTCGAACGCTGGGGAGCGAGGATTCGCACGCTGCCCGGCGGCGGCTGGTTGTTCGCACTGATTCCGCTGCTGATCCTCGGCTACTTCGGTTGGTACTACTACGGCGCCGAGCATCTGGATCGTACGCTCTATTCGCTGAAGATGGAAAGCATCGAGCTCACACCGCAGCCTGATTGGATTCACTGCGACGTGCGAGCGGAAGTCTATCGCAATGGCGGGCTGTCGGACGTTTCACTGCTCGATCCGGCGGCCACGGCGACGATCGCCCACGCTTTTGATGCGCATACGTGGATCAAGAGCACCAATCGCGTTCGCAAGATGAGCGGTGGCAAAGTGCAAGTCGACGTGGTTTATCGCCGGCCGGCCGCGATGGTGTATTACCGACCTCCTGCCGTGCTGCGATCTCCCAACGTGCCGGCCAACAAAGGCCAGTGCTTTCCGGTCGATGACGACGGCTTCGTCTTGCCCGGCGACGACTTCACGCCGGCTCAAGTGCACGACTACTTCATGATCTTCGCCCCCAACGCGGCACCGGCGGGCGACGTCGGCATGGCCTTCGGCGATGATCGCATCACCGAAGCTCTGAAGCTGTGCAAACTGCTCGAGCCGCTGCGCGTGCAACTGCAGCTCGAATGCATCTACGTCGAGCCCGACACGCTCAATCAACAACTCGGCGCAGCCAGCGCCTGGATCATGAACGTCACCACCGCTGACAAACGCAACATCATCTGGGGCCACGGTCCCGGCAAGGAATCCAAGGACGAGCCGCTGGTCGAAGAGAAGATCGCCAGCATGCGCAGCTGGCTGGGCACGCCGGCCGAGAGCAGCGACGTGGCGGTGCTCGACCTGCGGCAGCGCCGCACCTTGGTTCAGCGGCTAATCAACACCGTGCCGCCTGCCGAGCGGTAAGACGGTTTTTACCGCAGAGGCGCGGAGGAAGAGCGGAGAGCGCAGAGAAAAACCTGAGGCAGTTTTAAACTGCCTCGGGTTGTTGTTTAGCGATTCTGTGCTTCGAGGAAGTCGAACTCAGTCCCACCACCACTGATCGGCGGTGGCTTGCTTGAGCTGGGCAGCGGGCGTTCGCTTCGAGACTAGCTGGGTGTCGAGACGGCTGTTCTCCGAGACGACTTGCCAGGGGTTGATCTCGACGCCGCCGCTGGCCGTGACGATCCAGCCACCGAGTCCCTTGATGAAGCTGCAGTGCGGAGGAATCGTCTTGGGCGTCGTGTGGCCATTGGTTTCGATGCCCCCCTCAGTGCCGCGAAGCACCGACAGATCGCAGCCGGCCAACTCGTCCAGGCGATGAGCGGCGATGATTGTCGCCACGACGTTCAGGTCGATCGTGTTGCGAAGTTCGCCGAACGAAGCGTTGTGCACGCACAGTTCGTCAAACTTGCTGGTGAACAGGTCAGCCCACTTCTGAGCGATCTTGTTGGTGTTCTTGGCCGATGTGCGCGTGCCGTCGTGGGTGACCAGTTCTTCTTCGGTCATCGCTTTGATGCCGCGGCCGTCGAGTTTCCAGATCAGTCGATCTTCGGTGTGGTTGATCGCATCGTACTGCGTTGCCATCCACCAGCGCGGCTGAGTCTTCGTTGCGCGCACGGTGCGGATCATTTCGATGTAGCTGGGCAAGCCGGCCACGGGCGATTCTTCGAGGTTCATCGCCAAGAGCTTCATGCGATAATCGGCTGCCACGAGCGTTTGGGCCATGCGAGTGTCGGTGGCGACAGTGGTGAATTTGACTTGCTGAGGACCGAACGCTTCGCGCATCGCCGGTTCGAGCGCTTGCGGCTGAAAGCCAGGACCGACCTGCACGCTGGCCAGCACGCGTTCCAGTCGTTGCGTGCCTTCGGGGGTCGGATCGATCGACACCGAGATCGGAGCGCGACGAGCCGCTTCGACAGTGCGGAAGGCGGTCAGCAGGTCTTCGGTTTGGACGACCGGGCGAGAACTCTTCACGCCAACGACGCTGCCATCGGCCCGCACGGTCCAGCCTTCAGCCGGGCCGGCGATGACGATGTCGTGCTGTTCGGGATAGACAAAGATGTACTGGACGCGCTGCAGACCGGCCAGGAACAGGATTTCTTCAGGCAGCACGCGGCCGTCGTTGCGGTGTTTGAGGATCGCTTCTTGAAGGCCTTTGAGCGAGACCATGCGCATGTCGCCGGGCTTGGCTGCGTCGCCTTGGGCGCCGAGAACCGCTTGTCGCAATTGAGCCAAGTTGGCTTCGCGCTGAGCCAACGTCGCCGACTGCACAACTCCCTCGGCATCGACGCTCACCCCACCGACCACGCCGCGGAAGAACTGGGCCTGCGACGAACTTCCGACCACAACCGAGGTGCACAGGCTAAGGACAAATGCGACGTTTCGAACCCAGTTTGCGCGGGAAAATCCGCTTGTCATGTTTACCTTCCTCAATATTTGCCACCTAGCGCACGACGATTGAAGCCTAGGTTAAGATTAGGGCTCGGGAAATTCGGAGATGAGGCTATTTCGAGGATACTTACCGCGGGCGCGGTTTGCAACAAACTTCCATGCAGGCGTATCTGGTCATCAGTCAAGGCTCGCGCTGGACCGACATCTTTCGGCTCCAGCCCGGCGAAGCGGTCGTGATCGGCCGTTCGTCGGACAACCAGATCGTCATTCGCGATGACCGAGCCAGCCGCCGCCACGCCGAAATCGCCTACCGCGACGGCGCTTGGGTCGTCCGCGACCTCGGTTCGCGCAACGGCACTCAGCTCAACCAGCGCGTCCTGGCCGACGAGCATTTCCTGGCCGATGGCGACTCGATCGTCGTGGCCGGTTGCCGCATGACGTTCGTCCTCGACTTGGCTCACGCCTTCCACCCCTCTCCCGGCGCAGCCCCGCCGCTCGCCGGTCAGGTTTCGTCGGCCCAAACCATCGAGCTGGGGGATGAACCGCCAACGATCGTCGAGCGACGCACCGCCTCGCGCTGGTCGCGAGCGTCGGGCGATGGCGAGAGCGACGCAGTGTTCCTCTATCGCCTCATCTTCGATCTGGTGGCGATTCACGAAGCGAGCCAGCTCGCTCAGTGCGCTCTGGATCGCTTGCTTGGCCGGATCGGCATCCACGCCGGCGGCGTCGTGATGATCGATCGCTCCCAGAGCGGCAGCAAGCCGCCGGAGGTCGATCGGCAGCAGACGGTGCTCGCGGCCAAGCAAGCCAGCGGGCAGGCGTATCACCGCGTCAGCGACTTTCTGGTCGCTTCGGTCCTGCGCGATTCTCAAGCGGTGCTCGCCCGCAACGTTCAGATGGACGCGCAGCTCTCGCTGGCGCGCGAGTCGGGTCAGCGCCAGACGAGCAGCATCATCTGCGCTCCCTTGAGCGACAAGGGACAAGTGGTCGGACTGTTGCACGTGTACACTTCGCTCGACGAGCGGATGCTTACCGACGCCGACTTGGAATTGGCCGTCGCAGTGGCCGACAACTTGGCGCTGGCCCTTGCGCAGCTTCGCTCGCGAGAGCAACTCAGCCAGTCGCTGGCGACCAGCCGCCGCAAGATCGATCAGCTCGAACGCGAACTCGGCCAGCACAACGAGATGGTCGGCAAGAGCCCGGCGATCGAGCGGGTGCGCCGCGCGATCGAGCGTTCGGCGCCGACCAACGCGACGGTGCTGATCCGCGGCGAGAGCGGCGTCGGTAAGGAACTGGTGGCTCGCGCCATCCACATGCGCAGCTCGCGTCGGGAAGGACCGCTCGTGTGTCTGAACTGCGCAGCTCTCGCGCCGACGCTGCTCGAAAGCGAACTGTTCGGACACGAGAAAGGGGCCTTCACCGGCGCGACCGAACGCAAGATCGGCAAGTTCGAAGCGGCCAACGGCGGCACGCTGCTGCTGGACGAAATCGGCGAGATGAGCCCCGAGCTGCAAGCCAAATTCCTGCGCGTGCTCGAAGGGCAACCGTTCGAACGCTTGGGGGGCAACAAGCCGATTCAAACCAGTGTGCGCGTGATCGCTGCGACCAACCGCGATCTCGAGCAAGCGGTGCGAGACAAGCAGTTTCGCTCGGACCTTTATTTTCGTCTGCGGGTGATCGAGATCGACGTGCCGCCGCTACGCGAGCGGCTGAGCGATGTACCGCTGCTGGCCGAACATTTTCTCGAGACCTTTCGTCAGCACGCCGACCGGCGCATCGACGGCTTCGCTCCTGAGACGTTTGAGCTGCTGTCGCATTACAGCTGGCCAGGTAACATTCGCGAACTGCGCAACGTGATCGAGCGAGCTGTCGTGCTCGGGGGTGGCTCGACGATCGAGCCCGAGGACGTTTCGCTGGCCCCATTGGCTCCCGTCGTCGCGATGGCTGCGCAGCCGGCGGGAGCAGACGGATCGCCGCCGAATGCGTACCGGCCGATCACGCTCGATCAGCTCGAGCAAGAACACATCTTGGCAACGCTCGAAGCGCTCGGCGGCAACAAAAGCCGGGCGGCCGCCGTGCTGGGCGTCGAGCGGTCGACGCTTGATCGCAAGTTGAAACGGTACGATATGCAGCGCGGTGATTAATCCCACCTCGTTCCCAGGCTCTGCCTTGGAACGCCCTGTCTTGGAGGCTCCGCCTCCCCGAACCCGCCGTGAAGGCCAACCCTAACATAGGTCGAGGCAGAGCCTCTGGAACAGTGCGTTCCCAGGCAGGAGCCTGGGAACGAGTAGAAAGATCTCCTCGAGCAAGGACATCGCGTTGAGTACGAAAGCCCGCGTGGTGGTTACTGACTTTCTCACCGAACCGCTGACCATTGAGCGCGAGTTGCTCGGGGATATCGCCGAGGTGGTGGCGCTAGAGGCGCAGACGGCTGAGGATTTGCGCGGCAAGCTGGGCGAGGCCGATGCGCTGCTGGTCTATCACTTCGTGCAAGTCGATCGCGCGGCGCTCGACGAACTGAAGCGTTGCCGCTTGATCGTGCGCTGCGGCGCGGGAGTCGACAATGTCGATTGCGATTACGCAGCCGAGCTCGGCATCCCGGTGGCCAACGTCCCCGACTACGGCAGCGAAGAAGTGGCCGACACGGCGATCGGTTCGCTGCTGACGCTCGCTCGCGGCACGCACTTTCTCAACCATCAGTGCCAGCGAGCGCCGCAGCAATGGTCCTACACGCTGGCCGCGCCGCTCTATCGACTGCGCGGCCGCGTCTTGGGGATTATCGGACTGGGCCGCATCGGCTCGGCCACGGCCATTCGCGCCAAAGCGATCGGACTGGACGTCGTGTACTACGATCCGTACTTGCCAAGCGGCTACGACAAAGCGCTCGGCATTCGCATGACCCATTCGCTCGAAGAGCTGCTGGCGCAGTCGCATATCGTTAGCCTGCATTGCCCGCTGACCAGCGAAACCCGGCACATGATCGACGATGCGGCGCTAGGACTCATGCCGCGGGGCTCGATCGTGATCAATACCGCTCGCGGCGGCGTGGTCGATGCGCTGGCCGTGCTGAGAGCGATCGAGAGCGGACATTTGCTGGGGGCGGCACTGGATGTGCTCGAAAAAGAACCGCCCGGCGATCAGGACCCGCTGCTGGTCGCTTGGCGCGATCCGAAGCATCCGGCGCACGATCGCTTGTTGCTGACTCCGCATGCTGCCTTTTATTGCGAAGAGGGGCTGTTGGAGATGCGACACAAAGGGAGCGAGAATTGCCGGCGCGTGTTGCAGGGCAAGCCGCCGCGTAACGTCGTGAACTTGCCGGCCGGTGCGCAGCTGAAGGCCTCATTGAATTCGATAGCGAATTCAGCCGCGCGGCGCGAATAGTTGCTTATCACTCCAGCGGCCGAAAGGTACAATCACGACCTCGCCGGTCATGCGCGTACCAGTGTATGTATGCAGCGCATGCATCCAGCACATGGCTCGCGTACATTTGTTTCCCCAGTCTTTGTAACCTGTCGATGGAATCGATTTCGCTGCGCGGCATGAAACCGGATACTCGCCGCGTGGTGTCCGATGAAATCGACAGACTGATCGCCAACGGCAAGACCCAAAGTGGCTTTGGATATTCGCTGCTACCGTAACACCGATGCGCAAGCTTTGTGCGAGGCATTCAACGCTCATTACCGGGCCGTCGGCTTGCCTTACGCACTCTCGCCACTGAGTCTTGAGCTGTGCGTTCTCGCCAAACCGTATTTTGCTCCCGAACATCTGCTGGTGGCTGAGCAGGACGACCAGATCGTCGGCTTCGTGCAGATCGGGTTTGAACCCGACCAGGCCTTGGAATCGATCGATCCGTCGCTGGGCGTGGTCAGCGCTCTATGCGTGACGGCCCATGAGGGAGCTAACGAAACGGCCAGCCAGTTGCTGTCGGCGGCCAAGCGCACGGCCAAGCGACTCGGCGCGGCGCAGCTGCGATTCTGTCCGCCAGCTCCGGCGGCGCCCTACTTTGCAGGGCTATCGCCGGGCGATGCGATGATCGGCGTGCCCGATCTGGATACGCGGCAGTTCTCATGGCTGGCCAGCGCGGGTTGGCAGCCTGGCGATCGCGTCGCCTACTGGAGCCTCGATTTAGGCAACTTCCATCCGCCGATCGACCGCACGCAAATTCAGATCCGCCGCATGGCGCACGTCGATCGCTTGCTCGATGAACCGATGTTGCCTTGGTACGTGGCCAGCGTGCTCGGTCACACCGAGCAGATCGCTTTTCAGCTCACCACGCGAAGCACGCGCACCGTCTCGGCCGATTGCGTCGTATGGATGATCGGCCAAGAACTGCTGCCGCAGCGCGACCTCATCGCTCATCTGTGGCCACTCGACGTGCAAGTTTGCGCTCAGAGCGAAGACCACGTCGTGTTTTTGTTAGCCGAAGCTTGCCGGCAACTGCGCGAGGATCGCATCGGCGAAGTGAGTACGATCTCCCGAGAGCGCGAAGCCGATATTTCGCATGTGCTCGAGCGCGTCGGCTTTGCTCCTGTGCTTGTCGGCACGGTCTTTACCGTACAACTCTGAAGTCGCGTCATGAAGACGGAGAGAATGCCGATGAATCGGCCCAGCGCCAGTTCGCTTCAAAAGACTTTGGCCAACGTCCGGGCCAGCCTGCGGTTCTATCGCGAGAATCGCCGCTACGCTTCGCCACCGGCCGAGCGCGCGATGGGCTTTCGCTTCATGGGCAGCGCGGCCATGGAGAGCGGCCAGTTCGAACCTGAAGAGACCGCGATCTTCAAACGCATCATCGCTGGCTCGGATGTGCTGATCAACGTCGGAGCCAACGTCGGTTACTACTGCTGCCTGGCTCTGCAAGCGGGCAAGCGCGTCGTGGCCTACGAACCGCTGCCGAGCAATCAGCGATCGCTCTACACGAACATCTGGGCCAACGGCTGGCAAGAACAAATCGAAGTCTTTCCGCTGGCGCTGTCGGATAAGCCTCAAGTCTTGAAACTCTATGGCGGCGGCACCGGAGCG
>JBQCEI010000513.1:0-2636 GCA_051960375.1 Aureliella sp.
GAAAGCAGCCCGTCTGAGTCTAACAGCTTCGCAGAGGTGCCTCTCACTACTCGTGCAGTTCCGGCGGAGACAGACAATTCAAACGAGCCAATCGAAGTCCCGACAGAGCCGCTCCAGCCCACACTCCAGATGACGGACCAAGCCTGGAGCCTGGAGATGGAACGTCAGCTTTCTGGCTTAGACAGGAGTCCCGAAGGCCTGTTGGTTCTGCCACCTGGCATTACCGATCTAAGGGCTGAACTCATTATCGCGACTGGGCCGCAGGCACGCGCCTGGGATGCCAAAACCGGCTTTCCTCAGACCATCTTCACGCCATTTAATGTGAAGGGGATTTCTGTCGCGAGCAATCAAAAGTCGGTTCTGTACTTTGATGAAGCGAAATGTGAGGTTTGGGTCGTGCAGAAGCCCAGGCCCAAGCGATGGTTTTGGACAGACTCGAATTCCAGCGTCAAGCGCGTATTCGCCATGTCGAGCGATTGCCGATACCTGGCATGTTGCGATTACAACGAGTCGTTCATCCGATGGGACCTTTCAGACAAAAAAGTCGTCGGAACCATGGCGGCACGCCAGCCATTAACCGCTCCCCGCGTTCAATCGATACAGCTCACGGCACGCCTGGATAATGTCTTGGCCTTGGGCGATGACGGGTCGATAAGCTGTTGGGATACATCCGACGGCGAACAGCTTGGCATCGTCCAAGCAGAACCGGACAGCTTCAAGGACAATGCACTACCGATTGGGCTGCACATCAACAACGTTCCTCGAAAAGCGTTTATCATCACGCGAGACGGGTACGTTGACACACGGAAACTGCCCTCGCTTGAACTCATCGAGCATCGAAAGGTATCCGACGCGCCTATCATAACTTCTTCATACTCCACGCGATTACTGGCACTCGCTACCGAGGCCGGCGTGGTGACCTTGCTGGATGGTGCAGACTTGAGCTCGATCGGGACTATTGATTGTCCAGGCAGTGCAGCAGTCACGACTATGGCCGTGTCGGTAGACGGCAGGTGCGTCTCGGTCGCCTTCGACGACGGCTCCATTTACGTTGCACGCATTCGAAAGACGCTCACGGCCGATAGCACTGCCAGCGAGCAAAGCAGCGACAACGAACCCGAGTGACGTTATGGAAAACAATTTTTCGGATGTTGATAACGTTTTAGGAGAGAGCAAGACCACCCGCGGCGACTTGCCAACTGGAAAAGCTCGCAAGTTTCGGCCTATTCGGCGACCGCCAATGGCTGTCATTCAAGTTTTCGATGATGGACGCGACAGCTACGAGTCGTTCCGCATTCGAACCGACTTAACGTCGATCGGACGTTTCAACTGCGACATCTGCATTCCGCATGACGATCAGATTGCCCCCAAGCACATCGTCATCCGCCGCGCCCGTACAGAAGCTGGATATCACTGGTCGATCCAGGACATTTCCGGCGACTTGGGTCTATTTGTTCGCGCTCGCAGAGTGCGTCTACGCGATCGATCCGAGTTCCTAGTTGGATCGCACCGAATGCTGTTCCAAGGCCCGCCGACGGCTAGCCATGAAGCGAGAGAGGCCTTGGCCAAGAGACTTGAGCGGGGAAGCGTTCCTGGCGCGTCAACGAACTGCGACAACATTGTTTGCGCGAGCTTGAGCGTCTGCAGCCTTCCCCGCGAGTCGCCAAAGCTTTGGCTATTAGGTAACGAATACTGGGTCGGCAGGGCCGCAGATTGTGCCCTAAGAATTGCCGATGACGAATTTTTGGCGCCGAAGCACGTCCACCTCGTTCGCCAAGCCAATGGCGACTGGCAGGCTCAGACCGAAAAGGCCCCCAACGGCCTCTGGATTCGTGTCTCTGCGATCAAAGTGAAGAACACTTGCACGTTCCAAATAGGCGAACAGCGTTGTCGCATGATCGTCTGCTAACTCTGCCGGTGGTTTGCCCACGGGAGAGCATCTATTTGACTGATTGCGGATGGGATCGCATGCGCAGGGCGAGCTCTGCAGCGGGGTCGGGTCACATCACGGCGTGATGTACCACATACGATAGCCAGCCTCGTGCGCGGCACCTAGGCGGGACGCTTGGCGGAAGAAGACGCTTGGGCGCCGGCTCGTGAAAAAAAGGCACCCCTGGCAGGATTCGAACCTGCGACCCCAGGATTAGAAATCCCGTGCTCTATCCAGCTGAGCTACAAGGGCTTGGTGCGCGGTAGGGATAGTTTAGCTCCATGCGCGGTGGGGGTGAAGCGGAGGAATTTTTACCGCGGAGACGCGGAGAGCGCGGAGGGAGGGGGGCGATAGAATGGCGCGGAGGTCGGAGGTGAAGTCATACGGCTAAGAGGAAGAGCGAGATGAGCGGGATCAGCGAGAAGCGGAGTGGGAGGCATGTGTTTTGGCTCAGCGGGATCGGCGGGTTTGTGCTCGGGGCGCTGACGGTGATCATCGTCTTGGCCCTCGCGCGGCGGACCGGCGATCGCGATGAGGTCGGCAAGGACGCTGGGCCGGCTCCGCAGGCGGTGCAGGGCGAGCGGTAAAGCGTCCACGCCGGTTGAACCACTAAGACACTAAGACACCAAGACACCAAGACACTAAGACACGAAGACACCAAGAAGCGAGCTCCGGAATCTCAGGTGTCGAAGACGAAGGCTCGTCG
>JBQCEI010000514.1:0-4701 GCA_051960375.1 Aureliella sp.
CTGCGCACGCAGACCGATTTGCAGGTCGACGATTCGCTGCGGCTGCTCCATCAGTTCTGCAGCAATTTGCAGTGCTGGATACTCGAACACGGTGACATCGCTTTGTCGCCTGCATTGACATAGGCTAGGATGGCGAGATGGGCTAGACTGCGAAGACTAATGTTTTACCGCGGAGGACGCGGAGCACGCGAGAGTTTTACTCGTTCTCCGAACCTGAATGAGGGAGTAGATAATGGTGGGTATGCGACCAAGGGTCGGTTGTTTAAGCATCGGATTGTTACTGGCCTGCCTCTTGATTCCTGTTCAGGCTCAAGAAAACAAAGGACAAGCCAAGCTCGACGAGGCCACTTCGCTGAAGCTGGATGCCAACTCGCCGGCCAAGCTGACCAAAGTGATCGAGCTGTGTGAAGAAGCGCTCAGCGAAGGGCTCGATGACGGCAACACGGCGATTGCCAAGCAAGTCCTGGCCGCTTCGGCTCTGCAGAAGGCCAAGATGATCGCCCAGCAGTTGCCGCGGGCGGCTCCCAACCAGAATCAACTGCGGCGGTTGAAGGCCGAGCTCGAGGCGGACCTCGACAAGGCGATGACCAACGATCCCACGCTGGCCGAAGCCTTCATGCTGGCCGCGCAGGTGAGCATGCTGCCGCCCTCGGATAACGCCAAGGCGATGAACTACGTCAACAAGGCGATCGAGCTGCTCAAGGACAGCCCGGTTGATCAGTCGGAGGCCTACATGCTGCGGGCGCGGCTGCAGCCGGAGACGAGCGATCAGCTTGCCGATTACCGCCTGGCAACCAAAGCCGATCCGACCAACATGGCTGCCTGGCAGCTGCAAATCGCTTTGCAGGTCAGCACTGGCAAGCTCGACGAAGCCTATCAAGACATTCAAAAGCTGTTGGCCAACGACGACGGCAACGAGTTCGCCATCGAAGCGGCCTTCCAAATCCTGGTCAAGCTGAAGAAGTACGATGAACTGGTCGACTTGCTGAGCAAGCAGATCAAAGCCAAGCCCGAGGAAGGACTCTATCGCCGCTTGCGAGCCACTGTCTACGTCGTGCTCTCGGCCGAGAAGGACGACAAGGACTTGCTCGAGAAAGCCAAAGACGATCTCGACAAGGCGATCGAAATCAACTCGCGCGATGCGCAGTCGCTCATTCTCCGCAGCCAGATTCTGTTCGACCTCGGCAAGCTCGACGAAGCTCGTCGCGACATCGGCGATGCGTTGCTGATCGAGCCCAACGCGGTCGACGGCGTGTTCATGAGAGCCGCGATTGCCGCCCGCGAAAAACGCTACGCCGATGCGATCGCCGACATGGAGCTGCTCGTCCGCGCATTTCCGACGCGCGAAAGCTATGTTCGCCAACTGGCCAGCTACTACCAACTGGATGATCGCCCGCGGCTGGCCATTCGCTTGCTCGACGAATTGATCAAGAAGAACAAGAGCGGCTGGCGGAATTATCGCATGCGCGGCGATGCCCGCTTGAGCGTCGGCGAGCACACTGAGGCGATCGACGACTACGAGCACGCGATCGCGATCATCGAAAAAGGCCAAAAGGCTAAGAGCGGTGAGTCGAAGGGCGCTGATTCGAAGAAAGCCGAGGCAGGCGACAAAGAGAAGGACGCCGCCGCTGAGGAAGACCAGGAAGAAGAAGGCGAAGAGGGCGAAGGAGCCGAAGCGCCGAAGGAAGAGTACGCCGGCCTGCTCAATAATCTGGCCTGGGTGATGGCTACTTCTCCCAAGGACGAAGTTCGCGACGGCAAGCGAGCTGTGGAGCTAGCGACCAAGGCGTGCGAACTGACCGAGTACAAGCAGGCTCATATCCTCAGCACGCTGGCCGCCACCTACGCCGAGACCGGCAATTTTGAGAAGGCTCGCGAGTGGTCCAAAAAGGCGGTCGAGCTCGGCAAGGAAGAAGATAGCGATCAGCTTGAGCAACTCGAAAAGGAACTCGAGAGCTACAAGGAAGACAAACCTTGGCGCGAAGAACAGAAGACCGAAGAAAACAAGCGGCAGCGGGTGAAGACCGAAACGATCGAGACCTAATCGATTAGCCGGCGGGCATTAGCCCCCTGTTTTCGGCAGGCACTTAAGGCCCCGCTTCACCGCGGGGCCTTTCGCATTTGTTGGTGCCTTTGTGTCTTCGTGGTTCCCACTAGATGAATAACCACGAAGACACAAAGAAACCCGCGAAGTAAAAACTGCCCACTGAACCGCTGGGACCAAGGCACGTCCTTGTGCCTTGGATCGGTCTCAGCAGCCGCTAACCGACTGTAATAGAAGTCGGTCAGTGGGCTCCCGTCCCGCAAATCCGTGCGTTCCGGGTGGGTGAAATCCACGCATGGCATTCTCGCCATGCGTTTGTGGCTCATCAGCCCGTGGCCGGAGGCTGAATGTGGACTTCACCCGTCGCGTTACTTGTCTATGGCAGTCTGGTTTCTTTCCGCAAACCGCGGGCTAACGCCCTGCGGCTGATTTGGAAATCATCCGCCAGTGTCAGCTTGCGGTGGGTTGGGACCTGCAAGTGCCTTTTCCGCCAAGCGGTCATACCTGGGTTGCTGATCGGTCAGATAAGCATCCCAGGCTGCGGCATCCCACAGTTCCATGTGGTCTCGCACCCCGAGCAACACCACCTCGCTTGTCAACTTTGCCAGCTGAGCCAGCTCGGGCGGAATCCTCAGTCGCCCCTGCTTGTCGATCTCAGCCATCTGCGCTTGGGCATAGAACAAACGGCTGAACGATCGCAGGTCTTGGGCAACCGGGCTCGCCTGGGCCAGTCGTTGACCGAGTTGATCAAAGACCTCATGCGTGTAAATCGCCAGGGATCCGTCTGTGCCTGGAGCAAGGTAGAGAACCGTCTGGTCGGAGAACCCGAAGGCATCTCGCAGCTGCTTGGGAATAGCTAATCGCGACTTGTCGTCCAAAGTTCGACGATAGCTTCCCGTCAGCAGCATGATTACCCACTATTCACCATTTGCTCCCACAGTGCCCCAAAGATATCCAATGCCGCTCAGTAGTCAACCATTTTCAGTGGCGGTTTACTCGAGCGGCCCCTCGAGGCCGATCGTAGGTCATGGCGGAGGCTTCACTTGGAGCGACGGAAGTTTTTTTGTTGGGCAAACTTTGCCGCTGCGCCTCTCATGGAAAACACCTCTTTAGGTGCGTATCGCATCCTTTCGTAGCGGTGTCTGCCGGCCGGAAAGCGTGCGCTTCGGCGGTTGAGCACGCCGGATCCTTGTTCTCAACTCTTTGCTGCACAAGCGGTTATGGCGCTGCGAGCCGGGCCGAGAGCGAGCCAGTACACGGTGGCGGCGAGCAAGCCCAGCGGCATGAGCTGCAGCGGACACTCGGCTAGCTTGGCGAGCCCCTGAGAGAGAATCGGCCCCAGCAGCACGAGGGCGGCCGTGCACTGAACGTCGCGCCGGCGGAGCCATTGGCCCAGCCCACCTCGCGACTCGGCCGCCGCACAGCACGCGAGCAGGCCCAAACACAGAAGCGTCAAATCGTAGACCGGCGTGTACGGGTTGAAGAGCGCATTAACCACTAGCGCCAGGCACAGCGCCATCGCATCGGTTGGCGAGCTCGAGCGTTGACGGCGCCATCCAATTCCGACCACGATCGCGGCCAGCAGTCCGGTCAGCATGTTGAAGCGTCTGGCTGCCGTGCCCAGCAGCGGCTCGGTCCAGCTCAGCAGGCTTTGCACTTTCCAGTACGGCGTCTCGACCGACCACGGTTTCCAAGCCAATTGCCTGCCCAGGTCGACATACGCCGCGAGCGGTTCGAAGCCAGCCACGGCAACGCTCACCGCGAACATGGCCAGACCCGTCGGGATCAGCCCTCGCAGCAATCGTGGATGTCGCACGCACAAGGCCACGCTCAAAAGGAGCATCACGTTGGGCTTGCAGGCGGCCAGCGCCAAGATGCAACCGGCCATTGCGTACCGCTCGCGCTGCAAACACCACCAACAACCTGCCGCAATGGCAAACCAGATCAGCGACGCTTGACCGTCGATCAGCGTCTGTATGGCCACCGGCGCACACGCAATCGCTAACACCGCCGTCCCACCGTCGGCGCTCCAGTCTCGCAATTTCTTGCCGACCACCAAGCGAATCGAACCAAGCCAAAGGGCCACCGAAACAAGGCTAAAGAATGCGAAGGCCGGCAAGTAAGGCAGTGCGGTTAGCGGCGAGGCGAGAATGGCAGCCAGCGGCGGATAGCGATAAGGCAGGTACGTATCGGCGGGCAGGCTTGGAATCAGTTCGAGTAGACGCTGTTGCTGCAGCGCTTCATCGTAGAGCTGAGCCCACTCGCCGCGTTGGGCCATTTGGCCGGCGACGTAGAACATCGCAAAGTCGCCGCCGATCGGATTGCCCAAGCCGTCGACGCGGCCATTGCCGGCGAGTAGCACGGCGATCCAAAGAGCCAACAAAGCGATCGGCAGGCAGAGGATCGCCAAGCGCTGGGCGCGCACCGCCGCGGCGGCCAGCTGAGTGCCTTGCGGCAGCGGCGCAGTATTGAAACGGCCCATGGCAACGGCGACGTTAGCAAGTGGGAACGGGCGAATGCAAACATCGCAATGCTAGGTTGCGCCTGCTCGTGCTGCTTTGCTCGAAGTGCGTCGCGGCGTGCTTCGCCTTCCGTGGCTTGCATCGCGTACCGGTTGTAACGGCTAACCGTCCAAAATCCTCTGCGCCCTCTGCGTT
>JBQCEI010000515.1:0-2490 GCA_051960375.1 Aureliella sp.
GCTGCGCTCTGCCCCGGGCTATTATGTTGCTGCCCCGTTGGGGCGAAGACGTCTGCTTATCGGTGCGTGCACAACTGTCTCTCGCTGCCCGAAATACCGAACCGCTTGCTCACCATCCTAAATTCGAAACCGATTGCCCTACTCGTATGTCAAAACTCACTAGACGCCCATCAACTGCATGATCCACGGTGCGGTCCAGGGATTGGACCAGGGATAGGTCGCTGAGAAGATCGACAGGGCCAGCGCCAGCAGCACCAGTCGCCGCGCCCATCGCGACTGGATGCGATCGAGCCCTTCGGCCAACAGCCACAACCACAGCGGCGTAAACCAGAACATCCAGCGAAAACCGCTGCTGACCCCGCCGTAGTTGCGATCCTCGAGCGGACGCGCCATGTAGAACACGAAGCACACCAGCGTGGTCGCCACGATAGCCAACATCAGCTGCACGCGATAATCGAACAGCCGCCAGGGAACGTCGACCCGCGACTGCTTCCAAACCGCCCACGCGCCCAACGGGACGAGCAACCACAGCGGCGTGAGCGAGAAGATGCCATGATGGCCGAGCGTTGCATGAAACAGATACACCCACCCGTTCGGTTCCCCGCGGTCGACTCCTTGTTTGCGATCTGGGTACCAATACGAGTTCGGATAGTCGTACCAATCGTCCCACTGATGAATGCGCAGCTGATTACCTTCGGGCACGAGCGCAAAGCGATACTGCGTCGCTTCGTCCCACAGGTCCAGCACGCCCGGCGTGCGCGTCTCGCGGATCACCGCTTGATCGGTGATCGAATAACCTCGCTCTTGCAAGGCATCGATGATGCCTGTGCGATCGGGCCGCGATGCAACGTTGGACTCGCTCCGCTCGAGCGTGGTGATCAGCTCGCCGACCGCTCGATGCGCATACGGCGGGCGGAGGTCGCCGTGAGCCAGATAGTTGACGATGGCAAACGCGATGGCGATCGGAAGAATACTGATAGTCAACCCGAGGATTGCGCGGCGCGGCGCAATTTGTACGAGCAGCACAGAGACGGCCGCTACCCAGGCGAGCGCCGGCAGTTCGCACACTGCAGTGAACGCAGCCGCAGCGCCGGCCAGGATGAACCAGCGCAGCTCGCGCCGCTCTTGTTCGATGATTCTCAGTACCGCCCACAGCGACAGTCCGGCAGCCAGCGCTCCGGGCAAATGGTTGTTGAGCGTGTTGGCAAAGGTCGAGATGAAGCTGCCCCACAGCATGAAGGTCACTGCGACGATCACCGCCCAGTCGCTGAGCCTGCGCTGCTGCCAGTAGCGAGCCCACAGCCACCAGAAACCCGCCAGCGGCAACCAGTTGACCAGCATCAGCACGATGCGAGCTGCGGCGAACGTATCGGTCAGCAAGCTCAGGCCGGTCACGCCATGGACAGCGGCGTACACGGCGGCATGGATTGCCGAGAGCAGCGGCGGCTTGCTGCTGTAGAAATGCTGACGGCCGTCGCGACCGCGGTGCCGCACCAGATCGATCGTGTACCAAGTGCGCCGCTTGGTCTTCGGATCGCGAATCTCGAGGAAAGGATCGATCTCGAATTGACCGAAGCCTCCCAGAGCTGCGACTGAGCACCAGCGGCTGCGATCGTTGGCGCTGTGGAACGGCGTCTCGCCGGTCGACGAACGGGCCGAAAGAATGTGCGCCGCCTGCGCAGCCAGCGCTGTGACGACGAGAATGCTCAATAGCCAGGTGGCAACCTGTCCGCGCGGCGAAGGTGTCGTCGTCATGAAGCCTGTCCGCGCGGGTCGCTGGCCACGTTGCTCGGAACGTTGCACGTCAGATTGTTGGCCCGGTTGCTCGCTTGTTCGGCTGCCGTCACTTCTGCCAGACTGTACGGGCGCGTGTGAGGACGATTCTGCGCGGTGATCAGTTCGGCGATGAAGCCGACTGAGAGCAACTGCGCCCCGAGCAGCAAAGCGACGATGCAGTAATAGAAGATGGCTCGCTCGTGCAGATGCACATCGGGCCACGATTCGCTCACGCGCGACAGTGCCCAGACGACCGTCAGCGCGCACAGGCCGATCGCACCGAAGGCCAGCGATGCCAGCCCGAGCGTGCCGAGCAAGTGCTGCGGCCGATTGCGAAAGCCGGTCAGGAAGTAGACGGTGAACAGATCGAGTAGCCCTTTGACGAAGCGTTCGAAGCCGTACTTGGAAACTCCATGAAGCCGCGGTTGATGCCGCACGGCGATCTCGGCGACGCGGAAGCCGCGAGCGGCGGCGAGCACCGGTACGAAGCGATGCATCTCGCCGTAGAGTTTCACTTCATCAAGCACTTCGTGGCGGTAGGCCTTCAGGCCGCAGTTGTGATCGTGCAGTTTCACGCCGGTCAACCAGCTGATCATGCGATTGAAGACGCGTCTGGGGCCGACCATATGACACGGAACGTGCCGCTTTAGTTTACAACCAGTTACAACGACCAAACCTACAACAAGAATGGCCAGAAAAGCTGGCATAACCTCG
>JBQCEI010000516.1:0-5372 GCA_051960375.1 Aureliella sp.
TGGATGCCCTGCAACGACACCACCATCGAGCTCGGGCTGATGACTTGTTCGACGATCTCAGTTTCGCAAGTTTCCAAGACTCGCTTGACTAGAGAACGGCTATAGGTGGCAGGACGCTGCGCCACTCCGGCGCACATCTCGGCACCGGGCTCAATCGTTGAACCACCACTTTCGGACGTAGCCTTTTCGTACCAGCGATCTTCTCCTCGCATCAAAACGACGACGCGGTCGACATCGATCATCTCTTTGACCGAATTAACAACTGTCGCGTAAAACCGCGCCGTCCCAGGCTCTTCGTCGAAAGCCCGTAAGGCTTTCTTGATGAGCCCCACCGCCTCTTGTTGAGAATCTCGAGGCAAGTCGAGAAGTGATCGCTGCAAGTCGCTTTCGGAGAGCTGCGACCGCAGGTTGGCAAGCGACTGAAAAGTCTCGCCGGTAATCTGGCTGGCTTCGGAATCGGCCAGCATATTGGCAGGACCTGTGCTCAGCCGCACCAGCAAACCGCCGTCGAAGACCAGCCCCACGTCTTTTTTGACCGTTATCTTCTCGCCCGGAAGAATGTGCCGCACCAGCAGGCTCCGGCCGCACTCGGGCACGACGCGGTCATGACCGAACGGGTTCGGGGGCAGCCGGGCTTCACCTTCTTTCTTGCTCGATCCGCTGTTTTCTACGATGAAATCGCAGCCTGCTTCGTTGACCGTGAAGGCGTGGCGCGGAATGCTTAGGTCGAACGATACCGGAGTGATGATCAGCCTCCGCGGGCCATCGGGCCGCTCATTCACGCACACCGGCTTCAGATGGGCTTCGGCTTCTTTCTGCCGGCCCATCTGGAATGGCGTGGCGATCTCTCCTTGAGCCAATAGCTGGGCATTGCGGAGAACTTGATAGTACAGAATCATCGGCCTGTTTCGAGCAAGGTTTTGCGGAGTACCTGGTCCATCCCCGTTTTACTGCGGAGGCATGGTACATGAGGAATGCGCGCCGGCCCAACATCTCTTAACGCGAATATACCCTGGAGCTACCGTTCTCCCCAAGCACTTGGAAGACGCGGCTATCGAAGATGTCGTCGCTGGTCCACCACAACCGGCCGTCTGGCTGACGCACCATGCGCTGCGCTTCCCCCACATTGAGAGGCCGAGCTCCGACGCGGCCGAAGACCGCGATTTGATGGCCGCTTTCATCGACCGCGCGATCGCGATCCATGCCGCGGCTGATCGCCAACGCGTGCCCGCCCTTGGGCAGCTTGTAGGTCGCCACCAAGCAAGGCTGCGGTCGAGGACTGAAGCCGTCGTTGCCTTCCACTTCCGGGCTGGTCAGCTGGATGACTCGCAGTCCATTGACGCCGTCGGCCACGTAGGCGAACTGGCTGACGTTGGTAATGCCCAACTGCACGTCGTGCGCATCGTTGATGCACCCGCCGGCATTGTAAATCTGATCGATGAACGCAGCATCGGGACGCGCGATGTCGAGAATTGCCAGCCCGTGGCGGCCGGACGCCACATAGGCATAGGTCCGAGCGACGTAGATGCTGTGAGCGTCGCTCAGTGGAACTTGCTGTACCAAGCGCGGCTGGGCTGGATCGGTGATATCGAGAACCGCGACCCCATGATCGTCAGCGGCGAAGGCGTAGCGGAACTGAGCCGCCACGCTGTGCGGATGATGCAACCCCTGCTCTTCCCCGACGATCGCGGTGATCTTCGGGCACTTGGGATCATTCAAGTCGACGACCACCAGGCCGCAATCACAGCAAACGTAAGCATAGGTGCCGACGAAGCTGATCGAGCGTGCGCCGCGCAGCAATCCATCGGGATTAAAGGTCACGGCGCGTTCGAGATAGTTGTTGAGCGGGTTGCCATCCAGCAGCGTGCCGGCGCCGACCAGAATCAAACCCTCGTACTTGTCCGCCACGTAGATGTAGGCGTACATCGCATGGACGGCGGGTTCCTCGTTGTTCGGATCTTGCTTGCGGGTCGGATCCGGCGCGATGGTCGTCGGAGCGGCGACCGCCTGGGCATACTGCGTGCGGACATAGAACCGCTGGCCGACCGGCGAGACCGGCGCGGTGGTGATGCGTTCGGCAAAGCCTTTGTGATCGATGAATGCGATGTCGAAGACGCGCAAGCCCCCTTCGCCGCAAGCCGCGTACAGGTACTCGCCGCGATGCTGCACGTCGAGGACCTCCGGTTTGCGATATTTGAGCGACACGGTTTCGACGATATCGCGCCCCGGATGTTCATGGCTATGCTCGAGCATGCCGCCGCGCTCGCGGTGCTCGCGATAATTATCCGGATAAGCGATCGCATGCAGCGAACTGCCGATGACCGCTTGCGGTTCGCTGCTCTCGGTCACGACCACTGCTTCGAAGCCGTGTTCACCGGCAGCGACATAGCAGTACTTGCCGATGAAGTTGGTGTAGCCGGTCCCCTGCATCAACAACTGAGCCATGATGGCGTTGTTATCGTTGTTGATCGATAGATGGCAATCGGTGCAGCTCTTGGTCTCGAACGTTCCCGCGCGAGAACCGCCCGCTTCGCTGTGCAAACCTGCGCCGCCGCGCACCGTATGCGGCACGTTGGTGGAGAACGCGATGCCGCTCAAGCCGTCGCCGCTGATCGTCTGCTGCTGCGCATAGATCGATTCGCGATTGGCGTTGTAGCTGCTCACGTGGATCGCGCAGCTGCTGCGAGCCGGTCCGATGCGATTTCCCGTCACATCGCCGTCGCGGGCGAGCATGAAGACGTCGTCGCGGAGCGTTTGGAAATTGTACGCGGTGCGGTTGCGTGTCACGTCGCCCATGTTGTGCAATTCGGGACTCTTGATATTGGCTTTCTGCGGCAAATGACAACCAAAGCAGCTCGGATTCCAGCTGCTGTGACAGGCCACGCATGACATGTTTTGGTCGTTGTGCGGACAGTTCTCGAAATCGGCCTTGGCCGTTCCGCCCCAAACGACGCGCCCATCTGCGCCGAGCTTGGCGGTCTTAGCCGCGTGGCTGCGGGGGTTGTAGCGTTTGCTTCCCGGTCGCACCGTCTCGGCGGTCTGCGTTACTTCCCAGAACAGGTCTGGCTCGACGGTGCTGCGCTGAATCAAACGCGGCGGCTTGCCGGGCTCGGTGAGAATCTCGAATTGCGGCTTGCCGAAGCTGGTGCGCAGCGCGAGCAGATTGGTTCCGTCGGGCTGGGATGCCGGGCCGCTGGTCGGCAACCGCACGCTCTGGCCGGTCTGGATTTGCTTGTCAACCTTTTCGAGCAGCGTTTCCGAAGGGGTGCCATGGCAATCGATGCACTGGATCTCGATGGCCGCCCGCACCTCGCCATAGAGTTTGCCGTTGCCGTGCGAATCTTGATAGAAGTGGCAGTCGGTGCAGTGCATGCCGCGCTCCATGTGGATGTCCATCATGTGGACCGGCAGACCATCGCGTTTTTTGCCGTGCTGTTTCTCCTCCGCAGTCGGGGGCGCCATCGCCGCCTGCAGCTTGCCGTCGCTCACCTCGCCCACCGCTGCACCGCGCCAATCGAGCAATCGGCCTTGACGGTCCTTCTTGAAGACCGCGCGATAGACCCAGCCGTGGCCATGAAAGTCCGCAAACTGAGTGTGCTTCAAATACGGATTGAGCTCTCGGACGTTGGACAGGAATTCCGGATCGCCCCAGTTGCCGCGCACCGCAGCTTCCTCCGGATTGCTCATCGTGGTGGCGATGTATTCTTCGGCGGTCGGCTCTTTTTGATGCTTGGGATACATCAATTCGCCATCGGTTTCATTGTCCCACCACATGTATCCCAAATACGTATTGAGCACATTGGTACCCGGGTGAACGTGACAGACCATGCACTGGCTGGTCGGCATGCGCAGTTCAAACTTGTGCTGAATCGGATGGCCCGGTTCGGTCTTCGAAATCGTGGGGTCGACCGCTTTGACCCAGTCGTCGGTTTCCGCGGCAGCCAGTCCGCGATTGCCGTACTTGGCTAAAAAGCCGCTTGCGATCGGGTCGCGATCATTGGCATAGAGAACATGGCAAGCCGAACAGCCGCTGCTGCGATAGTCGCCCGCGTGATCGTTCGTACCCAGGAAGTTCAGCGTCGGATCGAGCAGCCGCGTTTTCGCCAAGCCAATAAACACCGGATCGGTCCGGTTCTCCGTACCCAGGCCACGATTGCTCAAGCGCTCGCGCGGTCGTCCCGCCTCTTCCAAGCGTTCGGGGATGCCGGTTTCTGCCCGAAAGCGACCGCCGCGTTCAAAAATGCGCAGAATGTTGCCTGGCTGTGATACCTGATAGGGCAACAGCGGCTCGAGGAACGGCACGACTCCTTTGGTGCGGATCTCGGTCTCGGTCGGAGGCGGCACCGTTTGCACGCGCTGAGGTACGCCGTGCATGCTGTAGCTTTCGCCGTACCGAGGCCGCTTGTGCGATACCGCGCCGTTGTTGTAAAGGGCCGCGCCCCACAACATGCAGCCGTGCGTCATCATGCTGGTCCGCAGTTGCAGAACTTCCTTGGCATGGCATTGGCCGCAGGCGATGTGCGCTACTCGCGAATCGCCGGGATTGACGAAGCGAACGAACTCGGGCGACTCGTAATTGAGCAGCGTGTAGCTGCGCACCGGGTTGGCACCGCCGCGCCACGCGTCGGCAAACCTCGCCGGCACGTGGGCCTTGGTCTTGTCGATGCAATCCGCATTGCCGCCGTGGCAATCGGTGCAGCCGATGCGCACCGAGCCGACCGGATGCATGTGGCCCACGTCGGTGTGACAGCCGATGCATGACCAGCTCTTAGCGGCCGCTTCTTCGGCGCTCTGATGCATCATGTCGGTGAAGCGCAGGTTTTCGGGAATCGGATAAGATCCGTTATCGGCTACGCCCAAGCGGCGGGCCAGATCCCAAGGATCGGTGCCCTCGGGAGCAACGTTCGGCTCGTTTAAGTCGCCAAATTTCGCGTGGTAACCCTGGTAATTGGGCAATGGAATCTTGCTCGCGGCCGGGGCCGGCGGAACCGCTTCGGGAGATTGGCTGACGGTGCTGGCGGGCCGCACTTGCCGAGAGGAAGTCGCCCCGTCGAGCATTTGCAGGACCTGCCCGCGGTAGGGCGGCTGACGATCTTGTGTTTGGCTTGTCTGTGCCGGTGCGAGGGATGCTTGGAACGCAATAGCCACCCCGAGCAGGACATTGGCATTTTTACCGCGGAGAAATGGGTTAGTGTGGCACTGGCTATGCCAGTGTCTTCTTCTTCGAAGTTGAAACGTTAGAGTACCCAGCGAAGCGTTCCAGTGCCAATCCAACTCCGCCGAGAGCTGTTGCAAGGCGGTTCGCCATCGGAGGGCATTTGAGTCCCTTAACGCGATAAACTTCGAAAGAAGAGCCACTGGCATAGCCAGTG